>CAYSWE010000056.1:9444-14602 GCA_964434515.1 uncultured Phycisphaerales bacterium
CACGTTTCCTGAGCGACGTCGTCGGCCAGACTCGGATCGTGCAGCAACTGGCCTGCAAGGCCTTGAAGCCAACCGGTGTTGGCCAGCAGGTCCTGAAGGTCGAAGGGTGGGGGAGGCATCGGTAGCGAGCCGTCGCCGCGCTGGGAATCGGTTCAAGAAATCCCGGCATTCTCCGGGCATTCTCCGGCGTCTAGCGGCCGCGGTTTCCGCCGCCGGCCCCGCCGCCCAGCCGACGCAGCACGTCGTTGAGATTGCCACCAGCACCGCCGCCCGGCAGCTTGATCGGGTCCGCGCTGGTTTGGCCGCCGTTGCCGGCGCGGCCACGGGTGATCGTCGTGGGCCCTTTCTTGTCCTGCCCGGATTTGCCGCGAGCGCCGGCCTTGCCTGCTGCGCCGCCGCCGGCGAGCGCGTTCTCGGGCTCCGGTTCGCCTTCCGGGATGGCTGGGATCACCGCGACGCCGGCGTCGAGCAGCGTGACCGTGTCGGCGTCGAACACGACGTGCCGCACGAACTTGTCCTTGCGCGCGCCAACGTCGCTGACTTCGCGGAGCTTGTTGAAGGAGTCCTTGCTGCGCTCGATCTCGAGTTCGATCTTGATGCGGCGTGGCAGCGTCTTTTTTTCCGCCACATCCCACTCGTCGAACGGCTCGGCGTCTTTACCGAGTTCTTCGAAGTAGGTGATGTTGAAGCTGCGCACGCGGTTGGATAGCAGTTGATAGGATCCGCCCTTGTCCATCTCGGCATCGATGAGTGGATCCTCACGGCGCCACAGTTCGAGATGATCGGAGTTGTCCGAGCTGCCCTTGACGAGGTAGCTGACCTCGGCGTACGGCGCCGCGCGATACGAATCATCGGTCAACCGAACCGGCTGGCTGGTCTCACCGGCGACGATCAGGTGCAGCCGATCCGCGTCGTCCCCGACGAAGTCGCGGTTTTCGCCCTTGAACACCCGGTTGTCCTTGATGTTGAACGTCCACAGGGACATCAGGTCCTCCTCGATCATGTCGAGGATGCGCGGTCCCGTGGTCATCGGTTCGCCGAGGGCCCTGACCTCCTCCCGTGCTTGGAGCGACACCTGGAATACACTCAGGACCGCGACCACGAGCATGGCGGTGATGGTCACCGCGAGCAGCAGCTCCAGCAGGGTAAACGCGGCGATCGAGCACGCTGGCGTAGCAGCGTTCTTTGGAGGATGGATCCGGTGGTTCACGCTGTCACTCCTTGCTCTTGGTCGGGTCCTTCGAATCGCTCAGATTCGAAAGTTTGTCCTCTGCCTGCTCCGAGGTCAGCCCGCTCAATGCCAGGGTGCTGATTCGACTTCGGAGCTTGAAGATAGCACGTTCGCCTTCTTCGGTCGCGTTGCGGAGCTTCGGATAGTAGACGTAGATGGCTAGCTCCTCGATCGTCTCTTCGTCTGGCGTGTCGTCGACCTCGAGTTCTTCTCGCTCGAGATCGCCCACTGGCACGCCCTGCTTCTGGGCCCGGTGGGCCTCGCGGCGCTCGTTGAGCCATTCCTGGCGTTCATACTGCCGCTCTCCGGCATCGCCTTCGTCTGCGGCCAGCTCGGAAAGCGACGTCTCTTCCTCCTGGATCTCGGTATCCCCGATCAGCACCTTGTAGGTGAAGTCGTTCATTCCCTCGACCGATTGCTCGGTGCCACGGACCTCATAGCCGTTTTGCATGCCGGCCTGCAGCTCGCTCAGGATGCGCTTGGCGATCGTGCCCGCAACGCGCAGGTTGCGGGCCTGCGCAGCGGTGATCACGCTCTCGGTGCGGAGCGCGGTCAAGGACATGATGGCGATGGCCAATACGGCGAGGGCGACGAGGACCTCGAGCAGCGAAAAACCACGCTGCACCGAACCACACTGCACCGAACCACGGCCTGGGGCGAACATCAGAAGTCTCCGTCCGTCGCCGTCAGGAACGGCACGCGTCCCTTCTCGACTGCGATCGCTCCGGCAAGCGGTGGCACGACGATCGAGTAGATCAGGTCCGGCACCTGACGATGTCCGAGGAACAGGATCTTCTGCCCGGTGCGTCCGCGAGGATCGAAGAAGATCTTGCGCGCCTTTGGCGTGTCGGCGTCGGCGAGCCCGACCGAAATCCCCTTGAAGATCGTATCCACCGGCAGGTCGTGCCAATCGAGCGGCATGTCCTCGGGCAGGTCCTCGCTGCCATAGCGGTCATCGCCTTCGTGAATGATCTCCATCTGCCGTGGCATGACGATGCGGTAGCGATGCGTCTTGTCGTTGGGCGCGAAGATCTCAAGACCATAGCGCTTCGATTGGAGCCGAGCTTCGCTGCGGAGAAACGCGAGCGTCGCCGCGAGCTTGTTTGCCTCGGCCTTCACCGTCGCCTCCGGGATGTCGTCGCTGAATGCCGGCATGATCATGCGCGCGGCGATGCCGATGATCGCCAAGACGACGAGCAGCTCGATGAGCGTGAAGCCGGCCTGGCGCGGACTCCGGGCACGCGGCCAAGCGCTTCGGTCGTAACGGCTCACGGGCATGCAACGCTCCGGTGGATCAGTTGTTGGTCTGGTTGATCAGCTTGAGATACTCGTCCAACTTGATCTTACCCATGTTCTCGGTGGTGATGTCGTCGTCGGTATCCGGTTCGCCATCGAACCCGTCACAGATGATGACGACCTTGGCGCCGCGCTTCTCCATGCGGTAGGGCAGCTGATTCCACTTGTCGGTCGGCACGTCGGACAGCTGGAGATACTGCAGACCACTCTCCTGGACCTCGACCAGCTGGGCCAGCTCTTCGGGATAATGTCCGTTGTTTTGCAGCTTGTAGCGCTCGGCGGCACTCTTGATCGCGGCGAGGTCGGCCTTGGTCGATTGCAGCTTCGCCTGCTCGGTCGAACCGAAGACGTTCTGGGCGACGATCGTGGCCAGGAGACCGACGATCACGACGACGACGAGGATCTCGACGAGCGTGAACCCGGCCTGGCGCGTGTTCGAGCGATGGTTCGCATGCGGGCGTGTCATTGGCTTCTCCATGGTTGGTCTCTCTTGCGCTGGCGCTACTTCATAGTCTACCGCGCTCCCGTTCGACGAGGAGACTCCGACTTTCTTCCGCGAGCCTTCAGGTCACCTTCTGCAGCTGCATCAGCGGCAGCACGATGGCCATGATGATCCCCGCCACAACGATGGCCAGCAGCACGATGATCAAGGGCTCGATCACCGAGGTCAGCTTCTGCGTGGCGATTTCGACCTCCTCGTCGTAGTTTTTCGCGATCTCATCGAGTACCTGCTCGAGGTTTCCGGCTTGCTCGCCCACGGCGATCATGTAGGAGACCACCGGCGGAAAGACTCCGCTGATTCGGATCGGCGTGGCGATGTCGGCGCCCTCGAGGATGTGGTCGTGGACCTTCTGTAAGGCGTTGGTCAGCACGCGATTGTTGAGCGTGTCCTTGGTCACCTGAATCGCCTGGATCGCCGACACGCCGGAGCGTAGCAGGGTCGAGAACGTCGTCGAGAAGCGGGCCACGGCTTGCTTGAGCTGTAGATCGCCGAACACCGGCACCTTGAGCTTGAAGCGATCCCAGAACATGCTCCCCTTCTCGGTGCGAATGGCCCAGTTGAACGCTAGCGAAAGGCAGATGATGCCGACGCAGACGATCAGCCAGTACTTGGCTAGGAAGTCGCTGGTCGAGATGAGAATCTGCGTGGGGAGCGGTAGCTTGTCGCCCTTGGCCTTCATCATGCGGGCGATCTTGGGCACGACAAACGTGATCAGGATCGCGACCACCAAGATGCCGACGATGACCATGATGATCGGGTAGACCATCGCCGCGCCGACACGGTTGCGCAGCCGAGCCTGCGTTTGCAGGTAGTCAGCCAGCTTCAGCAGGACTTGGTCGAGGGCGCCGGATGCCTCGCCGGCCTTGACCATGGCGGAGTAGAGGTGCGTGAAGTAACCCGGATGCAGCGCCACAGCGTCGCCGAACGCCGTGCCCTGGGTCACGCGTTCGCGGATGTCGCGGAACACGCCTTCGACCTGTCGGTCCGGCGATTGCTCGATCACGGCGCGCAGCGCTTCGGCGAGCGGAATGCCCGATGCCAGCAGCGACGCCATCTGCCGGGTCACGGCGGCGATCTGCTCGTTGCGCTTCTTGTTGGGAGTCGTGACTCCCTGCATGCGTCGAATGCGAGAACCAACCGAACTCGCGCGCGCCGACTTGGCCTCTTTGAGTTTGGTGACGAGGAGCTTTTGCTTGCGCAGCTTGGCGCGCGCGTCCTTGGGTGAGTCCGCGTCGACGATGCCCGCCTCGGACCCGCCGTCGACGTTCATTGCCTTGTATTCGAAGATTGGCATTACACCACTACGTCACGTCCAACTGCGTGACGCGGAGGATCTCGCTCGGCGTCGTGACTCCGGCCAGGACCTTGTCGATCCCGTCCATGCGCAAGGTCCGTAGGCCGCGCTCGATGGCGCCGCGCTTGATGTCGGTGGCGCTGGCCGCGGCGACGACCTGCTTTTGAATGGCTTCGTCGATGGGTAGCACCTCGTAGATCGCCGTTCGGCCCTGGAAGCCCGAGTGGAAGCAGTCATCGCAGCCGGCTCCCTTCCAAATCTTGCCGCCTTCGAACTGGTCGGGACTGAGGCGCAGGTCCTCGAGCCAATAGAGGTCGTCGCCCTCCGGCTTGGTCTGTTCTCGGCACGTTGGACAGATCGTGCGCACCAGACGCTGGGCGATGACGACCAACAGGGAACTCGAGATCAGATATGGCTCGATGCCGATGTCGAGCAAGCGACTGACCGTCGACGCGGAGTCGTTGGTGTGCACGGTCGACAGCACGAGGTGCCCGGTGAGCGCCGCTCGGATGGCGATGTCGGCGGTCTCGTGATCGCGGACCTCGCCGACCATCATGATGTCCGGGTCTTGGCGCAGGAATGAGCGTAGACCCGCCGCAAACGTCAGCCCCTTTTTGGCGTTGACCTGCACTTGGCTCACGCCGTCGAGGTTGTATTCGATCGGATCCTCGATCGTCAGGACGTTCTTCTCCCGCGAACTCATCTCGGTCAGGGCCGCATACAGCGTTGTGGTCTTGCCCGAGCCGGTCGGCCCTGTGACGAAGATCATCCCATGCGAGTAGCTGAAGTAACGCCGCACCGTCTTGAGGTTGTCCTCGTCGAGTCCGATCTCCCC
>CAYSWE010000057.1:0-14599 GCA_964434515.1 uncultured Phycisphaerales bacterium
GTCGGTATTGAGCACCTCGATGGTCGTCCCGTCACACGCGGTGACGATATCCCCAGGCTTGGTCGCGAGGCCGTCCGGGAGATTCTCGCTCGACGGAACGAGGCCGACGACGCGGCAGCTCGGCTTGATGGTCCCCGTCTTCAACGCACGGAAGAGACCGAGCACGGCCGCGCTACCACACATGTCGTAGCGCATCTCATCCATCCCCGCCGACGGTTTGATGCTGATCCCACCCGCGTCGAACGTGAGCCCCTTGCCGACCACGCAGACGGTCTTGCGCGCGCCCTTGGGGTTGTAGTCGAGCACGATCAGTCGCGCAGACTCCCGCGACCCGGCCGAAACCGAGAGCAGCGCCCCCATCTTGAGCTTCTTCATTTCGGGCTCACCGAGCACCTTGCACTTGATCGGACCGCCGGCGAGCTTGCGGGCCTCACCGGCCAGCTTGGTCGGCGTCAAGAGATTGCCGGCGCGGTTGCCAAGGTCGCGGGCAAAGTCGACGGCGTCGGCGCGCAGTAGCCCCTGCCGCAGCCCCTTGCCAAGGGCCGCGGGCAGCGTGCCGGCCACGGCCATCAACGCCGCGCGCTTGTTCTTGTGCGCCTCGGGCTTCTTTCCGGACGGCGCGTGGTAGTGATAGGCACCCAGCTCGATCCCTTCCCCAATCGCAATCCCGGCGCGCATGGGGTCCGCCTTGCCGAGCGCCTTCTTGCCCGGCGCGAACACGAACTCGGCGGCGCCGAGCGCCTCGGCGCGCTGCTGGGCGACCGCGGCGCAGCGGCGCAACGACTCGAGGTCGCCTCCCTTCTCGCCAATCGAGACGACAACCAGGCGCTTGGCCGCCGCGGGTCCGTCCGGATAGATCGTGCAGGAATCACGGCATTCCCTCGGCAGGTCCCGGAGCCGCTTGGCTGCGGCACCTGACTTGGTGTATCCCTTGGGAAACTGGACCGCCTCACCCGCGGCCACAAGCAGGACGAGGAGATCGGTCTTCGCGGTAAGGGCCGACCCGGCCCGAGTCGTCAATTGCATCTGTGCATGGCTCCTGGTTTCCAGCGCTGCAGCCCGTAGCTGCGTGTCGTCTGCCGGGCAGACTAGCCGGGCTGCGACGGCGCGCCTGCGTTTTTTTCGTTCTCCCCTCGGTCCTCTCCGGTCTGGACGCCCGGCAGCTCGCCAACCCAGCGTGGCTCGTCACTCCCAGCGAAGAACTCCTTCTTGAAGATCGGCACCTCGGCCTTGATCCGATCCATGATCTGGCGGACCGCAGTGAACACATCGGCCCGATGTGGGCCGCTGCAAACGACCGCGATGCTGGCCTCGCCGACGGGGACCTCACCGAGCCGATGACGCACGAGCACACGACCGAGCTCGAGTGGTTCGGCGATCTCCTTGAGAATGCGCATCAGTTGGTCCACGGCCATGGCTTCGAACGCTTCGTAGGACAAGCGCGCGACCGGCTGGCCCGCGTGGTGATCTCGTGTCACGCCGAGGAACGTGACGATCGCCCCGTCGTGGTCCCGCCGGGCGATCGACTCGAGGACGCGGGGGTCGATGACCTCGCGCGTGAACGCGACATCGAAGCGTGGTTGCTCACCACCGCTGATCGCGGGCACGAGCGCAACCTCGTCCCCGGCGACGAGCACGCGGTCGCGCGTCGCGTAGTCGCGATTGACTGCGAACACGAACGGAATCTGGCCAAACGCAGGCCAACGCTCAGCGAGGTCTGCCTCGAGCGAAGCGAGGGTAGCTCCATCCGCAAGCTCCACCGAGAGTTCGGAGTCCCCGGCGATCTCACGCAGCGACGCAAACAACAAGACGCGCACTTTCATAAGCGCCATCATCGCTCAGCCGTCTACCGAGACCGAGACCAAAGCGACGGGGCGCGCAAAGAACACGGTCTCACGGGCAAGTGCGTCAGACTGCCGCAGCAGATATGCCAGGGCGACTCGCAGTTCTGCGACCGAAGCGTTCCGGATGCATCAGAAAACCGCATTCTGCGGCGGTCCATCCCGCGGAACGGTACGGCCTGCTTCTTGCTCGCGTGCGGCGCGATTCAACACTTCAGTCCCCAATCCTCAGCCCAGACTCTCAGGCTACGAACCTCGACCAAGAAGAGACTTAGGAACATGCAAACGCTCCCCGGGAAAGCTCACAGACCCCACTTGGCGATCGCAGTGCTCTTGTCACTTGCCACGCCGACCGCGCTGGTCGCCCAGAACGCGCCAACGACTCAGAAGAGCGACAAGGCGGCGCGCCCGATCCCCGAGTCGACCCTCAACGAGATCGAAGAGTTTCTGCTCGATGGCAAGGTCAACCTCGATCTGCGTCTGCGCTGGGAGTTTGCGGACATGCAGAAGCTCCGCCGCTCCAACGCCGTGACGGCGCGCACTCGCCTCGGCTACACGACCAAAAAGTGGCACGGCGCCCAGCTTGCCATGCAGTTCGAGGACAACCGCGCGTTCGGCAGCAAGAACTACAACGCGGCCGGGCTCAATGGCCGGCCGGGTCGTACGGTCATCGCCGACCCGCAGGATACCGAACTCAACCAGTTCTACGTCGACTACCACTTCAAGGAGCTCGACGAAGAACTGCCTGTGTTCGCACGGGTCGGTCGCCAACGCATCATCCTGAATGACGCGCGCTTCGTCGGGAACGTCGGCTGGCGGCAGCTTGAGCAGACCTACGACGCGGCACTGCTCCAGGTCGAGGCGAGCCCGAAGCTCACCGCGACGTATGCCTACGTCTGGCACGTCAACCGTATCTTCGGCGCGTCGTCCGGCCGCAACCTCGATGTCCAGACGCACGTGGTCGACGTGGCCTACACCGGCCTGCCGATCGGCAAGCTCGTGGGCTTCGCCTACCTGATCGATATCGAAGGGGCGGCCAAGGCCTCGACGCAGACCTACGGTGTGCGGCTAACGGGCAAGCAAGACTTCGATGACGAACACGCCGTCAAGTACGCCGGCTCTGTCGCGTTCCAGAGCGACTACGCCAACAACCCAAACAGCTTCGACGCGCTCTACGTGGCGGCCGAGGGCAAGTTCGTCTGGAAAGACGAGGGCGTCTTCGTGGGCCCCGGGTTCGAGCTCCTGGGCAGCGACAGCAGCAAGGCCGCATTCGCAACGCCGCTCGCTACGCTGCACAAGTTCAACGGCTTCGCCGACGCGTTCCTCGCCACGCCGATCATCGGCTTGCGCGACTACTACCTGACAGCCGGCGCGGCGGTCCCCGGTTCGAAGAAGTCGAAGCTCCTAGCGACCTTCCACTACTTTACGGGCGACGACAAGAGCACGGAGCTGGGGCAGGAAATCGACCTCGTAGCGATCCACCCGCTGAGCAAGCGAACCAAGCTCCTAGCGAAATACGCCAACTTCAACGCAACGCGCAAGGGCGGCTTGCGCGACATCCAGCGCTTCTGGCTGCAGCTGGCGTTCTCGTTCTAAAACGGCGGCCGGTCCGCTACTCGCCGATCGCGGCGGCGACGAGGCAGCCCTTGGCAACCGAGTTGAGCGCTTCTTCTGCCCGGAAGATCTTCCGGATCGGGATCGGGAAGTCGAGCTTCGCAAACTCGTCCTGGAACACCTCGATGAAGCCGCCGACCAGGCTCGTTCCGCCCGAGCAGACGATGTCGACTGGCTCGGGAAACTGAGGCATGTCCTGGCCACCACTGAAACGCAGAGCCAAGTTCTCCATGAGGTAGTGGATCAGGTTGCGATAGTAGATCGCGACCGCCTCTTCCTCGCGTGACTTGGGGTCGCGGATGTCGACGCCCTGCTCCTTGATGTGCGCAGCCTTGCTGGCCTTGATCCCCAGGACCTGCGCAACATTCTTGTCGATCCAGTCGCCGCCACGCGCAACCGAGAACGAGAGCGCTGGGATCGTCTTGTAGGCGACGCACGCGTTGACCATCCCGCCGCCAAACGAGAGCCCGATCCCGGTGAAATCGGCCTCGGCCAGCTCCGAGAAGATGACTGCGTGCGCCTCGTTGATCGGCTTCGCGTTGTAGCCCATCTTGCGCAGCAGACCCTCGAACAGGCCCTGGTGATAAACAACGTTGTTGTCGGCGTCCAGGGACTCGGCTGGCACGGAGAAATAGCAGTTCTCGTTCGGCTCGACCGGGTCACCCAGTACCTTTTGGATGATCAGCTTGATCATCGGCAGCGCATCGGTGTCCGACGGCGAGATCAAGCCGTCGCACATCGGGCGGCGGGTCTCGCGGCTGAAGATGTTGGCGAGCTCGAAGGCTGACTGGCCAATGACGACCAGGTTGCCGTTGTGCACGACATACGGAACCTTGAGCTTCGTCAGCATGTTCTTGGAATAGACGTCCGCCTTGATGTCGAGGAACGCGTTGCGCTCGACGCCGACCGCCACGCCGCCATCGTCGGTCTGGATCGCAGCGGCGATGTTTGCCGTGCCGATGTCGAGGCCTTTGCCGAGCAGCTTGGCCGTGCCGGTCGTCTGCGCCTCGGCCGTCCCAAGACCCGCGTCCGCGCCATCGTTCTCGTAGTTGTCCTGTGCCATCTCTCCCCGTACCTCGTCGGTGTCAGCCTGCTCTTCGATTCGTGTGGTCTCGGTCCTGCCCGGAGCGCATGTCACGCACCGCCGCCCTTGAGTTTCTTGATTCGCGCCAGATTCGCAGCGATCCCCGATGAGGCGCGCTGCTCGACCTCGACACTCCCCATATTGGATTCGAGGTCCACTCCGTCGACTGCGTGACTCACCAGTCCGTCGAAGTCGAGCTCGCTCGTGTCCACGGCGGCGCTGACGCCCATTTTCTTGCCCAACTGCTCCAGCTTGTCATTCAAGGCGCCAACGATCGCCTGAAGCTTGTCGTCGACTCCCCCGGCGGCGCTCGCGGGCGCAGCCGCCGCCGACGCCGCCGACGCCGACGCCGTGGTCGGCGCGGCTGGTGCAGCGAGCGGAGCCGCCTGCTGTGACTTCAGACTTTGGATCTCGTCCATCATCCGCATCATCAACAACGCAGAAGCGGTGTCGCCGTTGGCGACCGGAGCCGCCTGGTGCACGTTGATGGCGCTCTTCGCTTCCTTCAGCTGAGCGACCTCCGCCGACATCTCGTCGAGGCGATGGCGCAGCTCTTCTGCCTCTTCGGCTGCTGCGCGTTCGCGAGCGTTGGCCTCTTCGAGTGCGGCCGAGTTCTGCTGCTGAGTGTCGTCGAGTGTCGCGCCGCGGGCACGCAGTGCGGCGATCTCACCGCTCAGCTGCGAGTTCGACGCATCGGCCTCCAGCAGTCGAGTCTCGAGCTCGTTCTTCTCGGACGCCAGGCGGGCTGCGAGTTCCTCGAGCTCGTTCTTCTCGGACGCTAGGCGGGCTGCGAGTTCCTCGAGCTCCGCCTGGCGTTGCTGCTCGCCTTCTCGTTCCGACTTGAGCGCGCTGAACTCAGCCGTGGTCCGGGCGCGAAGCTCCTCGAGTTGGTGGGCTTCGACCCACTCCGAAGAAGCGAGTGCCCGCTCCAGGGCTTCTTGGATCATCCAAGCGATGTCCTTCGCCCGAATCACGCGGACGTTCCTCTTACCGCGCTTGGCTAACGCCTCGATGGAAGTCTCCGTGGACTTCTGCGCGAGGGTTGCCAAGACGTCTAGGTTCGGCTCCATCCCGGGGTTCCAGCTCCAGATCCGCAAAGAGAACACACGGGCAGAAAGCTCGCGCGTCCGAGCCGAGATCGGAAGATCCCGGGCAAAACTTGAGCCGACCTACGGCGGACCGGGCGCGCTTCTAGAAGGGGATCTCGCCCTCGGTGCTTTCGCCGAAGCCTTCGCCGAAGCCGCCGCCATCGTCACCGCCGGAGGATGGCGCGGCGGATCCACCACGGCCGCCGTCGCCGGTCGCGGCGCCGGCGCTGCCCAGGAACTGGAAATTCTCGACGATCACGGCGAGCTTGCTGCGCTTTTGCCCTTCCTGGGTCTGCCACGTCGAGAACTCGAGGCGGCCCTCGACGAACAGGGGTTTGCCCTTGGTACAGTACTGGGCGATGACCTCGGCCGTGCGGCCGAACGCCGTGAGATCGACAAAGCAGGTCTCCTCGCGAGACTGCCCGTTCGTTGTGAACTTGCGATTCACGGCCAGGCCGAACTTGGCCACCTGAGTCCCGGATTGCGTCGCCCGGAGCTCCGGGTCTCGCGTGAGGTTCCCCATCAGGAACACCTTGTTGAAGTTTGCCATACGCCATCCTCGCTGGTTTCGTTTCGTGTGCGGCCTGATCCTAGGCAAGTCGTACGAGTGGTGTGAATCAGAAATCACGCCGCTAGGATGGGTCGCAACACTGGAGGAGGGAATCCGCATGGGCCAGCCGTCGTCGGCGGAGCGCAGACGCGCCCCGCGCATCGAAGCCGATCTACCACTGACACTCACGGCACGCGATGCCGGAGCGCCAGCACACTTGAAGGACCTCTCGGAGCTCGGGCTCTGCTGCACCTTCCCTGAGCCAGTCCCCGAGATGACGCTGGTGCGCGTCGGCCTCGAGATCGAAAGCCAGGTCCACGACCTCGACGGAGCGGTCGTCCGGTGTGAGCGCGAGCCTAAGGACGGCTGGGAAGTCGCCATCTACTTCACCGGCATGGATGACGCGGCGCGAAGCGCGATCGGCACGTTCGTCAAGAGCCGGGTGCCCAACACAGCCGGCGCCTAGAAGCGCGGCGTCTCGCGGAGACGTTCCACCAAGGCCTCCAGTTGATCGGACCACGCCGCCAGCAGGCTCTCGACGGCCTCGGCGACGGGTCCGTCGAGCCGATCCAGCTGGCCGAGGACGTCCAAGGCGTCCGCGGTGCCCTCGCGCGCCCCGACGACGATCGCGTCCGCTGGAGTCGCATGCCCCCGGTGCATGGCCGCCTGCACCATCGCGCCTACGTCGGCAGAGATCTGACCAGCCCGCGACATCGGGTCGACGGGAGGCACCGCCCCGTGCGCAGGCCTCGGCACGCCGAGCCGATCGGCGATCGCATGCAACAGGGCCGCGTGCAGGATCCCGACCGCCCGTGCAGCCGGGGCCGCAAGTCGAACCTCATCGTGCCCCGCGACCAACGGGTGGTCCGGCGTAGTCTCCTGGCGAGTTGGGTGCCGGAACGCGCTGCCACCCTGGCTCGGTGCACCGTCGTCGATCGGGCTGCTCTCGGGAATCCCCTGCACAGACATGGTTCCAGTTCACGAAGAGACAGGAGCATGGTCGGTCGAACACACCAGTCCCTTGAATCCTTTGGGGCGCGGTTGCGCCAAGCGTCGCGTGCGGCAACATGCTGCGCATGGAAGCATGGTGCATCGAGGTCGCCGTACGACCGCATCTCGAAGACGCGGCCGCTCGTGCTGCGCGAAACTTGCTCGAATCCATCGGGCTGGACCTCCGTCGACCGATCTTGACAATCCGCGGATTTCTGCTTCCCGGCGAACTCGACACAGACGCCGTAGAGCGAGCTGCGACGCAACTCTTGGCCGATCCGATTTCGGATCGCTTCGCGATCGCCGCGCCCGGCACCACCGCAACGTCGCTTTGGACCGGGTTCGAGGACCATGGCCGGCTGGTCGTGCGCCGCAAGCCAGGCGTCATGGATCCGGTCGCGACCAGTGCGGCGCAGGCGCTGCACGAGCTCGGAATCGACGTCGCACGGGTCGGCACGTATAGGGCATGGCTGCTACCACTATCAGCCGACGTGGACCAATCCGCAGCACTGAGCGAGGCCGGGCGGCGACTGGCCAATGAGGTCATCGAGGAGGTCTTGATCGGCACGCTCCCGCCAGGGCTCCCCTTACCGGGCGGGCAAAGCACCGAACGGCGGGTCGAGATCGAGATCGCAGGACTCACCGACGAGGAGCTGGTCGCGCTGAGTCAAGCCCGCTGCTTCTCGCTCAACGCAATCGAGATGCGAACCATCGAACGCCACTACCGAGAACTGGCCCGCACGCCGACGCTCACCGAACTGGAGACCATCGCCCAGACCTGGTCGGAGCACTGCAAGCACAAGACGTTGACCGGTCGAATCCACTACACGTTCGAAGGCGGTGCTGCCGAGGGCGGTGCTGCCGAAGGCGGTGCTGCCGAGGGCGGTGCACCGCCGACGGAAACGCGTCACTACGAGAACATGCTCAAGGAGACGATCTTCGCCACGACCGAACGCATCGACCACTGGATGTGCGTCAGCGTCTTCGAGGACAATGCCGGTGTCATCGACTTCGACGGTGAGGACTGCCTTGCGATCAAAGTCGAAACACACAACCACCCGTCGGCAATCGAGCCCTTCGGCGGCGCCGGCACCGGGATCGGCGGGGTGATCCGTGACATCTTGGGCACGGGACTCGGAGCCAAGCCACTGTGCAACGTCGACGTCTTCTGTGTCGCGCCACCAACAACGCCACCCGACGACGTGCCGGCCGGCTGCCTACACCCTGCGCGAGTCCTCGATGGGATCGTCGCCGGTGTCCGTGACTATGGCAACCCGATCGGCATCCCGACGGTGTCGGGCGCGGTGCACTTCGACGCGGCATTCGTCGGCAATCCGCTCGTCTACTGCGGCACCGTCGGGATCCTGCCCAAGAAGAAGGTCAAGAAGGCGGCGAAGCCGGGCGATCGCATCATCGTCGCCGGCGGTCGGACCGGTCGTGATGGCATTCACGGCGCCACCTTTTCGTCCGTGGAGCTGACCGAGGCCAGCGAGATGGTGTCGTCCGGTGCCGTGCAGATTGGCGATCCGATCACCGAGAAAAAGGTTCTGGACGCCCAGATGGAGGCGCGCGACCTCGGCCTCTACGACGCCGTGACCGACTGCGGCGCCGGCGGGCTGTCCTCGGCAGTCGGCGAGATGGGCGAGAAGATCGGGGCGCGGGTCGAGCTCGCCCACGTGCCGCTCAAGTATCAAGGCCTCACGCCAACCGAAATCTGGATCTCGGAGGCGCAGGAACGCATGGTCTTCGCGGTGCCCCCCGACAAGGTCGATCGCCTGCACGAGGTGTTCGCCCGCTACGAGGTGGAATCGACGGACATCGGCGAGTTCACCGACACCAAGCAGCTCGAGCTCGACTTCGACGGCGAGCACATCGGCACCGTGTCGATGGAGTTCTTGCACGACGGAGTGCCGCGACCGACCCGCAGCGCACACTTCAAGCTGCCCCAGTTGACCGATCCGGACTTGGAGCAGCCCGAGCAGTTCAATGACACGCTCTTGGCCGCGCTCGCCGACTTGTGCGTGTGTAGCAAGGAGTGGATCCTCCGCCAGTTCGACCACGAGGTGCAGGGACAATCGGCGGCCAAACCGTTCGCAGGGCGCGAGCAACGCGGTCCCGGCGACGCAGCCGTGCTCCGCCCCAAGCCCGACAGCAGTCAGGGATTCGCGGTCGCCACCGGACTCAACCCGCGCTATTCGTGGATCGATCCGGCGGCCATGGCCGAAGCGGCGCTCGACGAGGCCGTGCGCAACATCGTCGCCCGCGGTGGCGACCCAACGCGTTGCGTCGTGCTCGACAACTACTGCTGGGGCAACACCGACGACCCGGCTCAGCTCGGCGGATTGGTGCGCGCGACCGAGGCCGTGTGCGAAGCGGCGTTCTACTACCGGACTCCATTCGTGTCGGGCAAGGACTCGCTCAACAATGAGTTTCGCGTCGGTGAACGGACGATCGCCATCCCGGGCTGCCTGCTCGTCACGGCGCTTGCGATCGTGCCCGACGTCGAGTGCGTGCCGGACTCGGCCTTCACCGCCGCCGGCAACAGCGTCTATCTCGTCGGCCGGACCTACCACGAACTCGGCGGCTCCGTCTACTACAAGCTGCATGCCGAGCTCGGTGCATCGGTACCACGCGCGCGCGCCGTCGACAACATTGCGCAGCTGCGCTTCTTGGCCGAAGCGATCCAACAGGGCTTGGTCGCCAGTGCACACGATCTCTCCGAAGGCGGGCTCGCGGTCGCTGCCGCGGAGATGGCGTTCGGCAGCGGCGTCGGCTTGTTCCTCGAACTCGGGAACATGGACCTCGAGGAAGGGCTCGAACGCGACGATGCCATTCTGTTCTCCGAATCCCTCGGACGCATGCTCGTCGAGGTCCTGCCCGAACACGAGGAAGCCTTCATCAACTGGATGCACAACGTCGCGGTCCCGGCACGCAAGGTTGGCGAAACCAACACCGAAGCACGATTCACCTGCGACGGGTTCCTCGGCGATCGCATCATCGACGTCGAACTCACCGCGCTCGAGCAAGCCTGGCGCGCACCGCTCGAGCACGGACCGCTCGCGGCAGCGCGCCCAGCGGGGTCGGCGCAATGACCAAATCCATTCCTGCGCTCGTCGTCAAGGCTCCTGGAACCAACTGCGACATCGAGACGGCCGACGCGTTGCGCCGCGCCGGGGCCGACCCGCGGGTGCTGACGACGCGCGAGTTGTTGACCGACCCCGAGCAGATTCTTCGCGCTCGCATCCTGTGCTTTCCGGGTGGGTTCGCACACGGTGATGACATTGCGTCCGCGCGCATCCTCGCAACGCAGTGCCGACTGCGACTCGGTGACGTCCTCGAACGCCTCGTCGATACCGAGGGCGGCTACGTGCTCGGGATCTGCAATGGGTTTCAAGCGCTGGTCAAGCTCGGCTTGCTGCCGCGCCAAGCAGCCGGCAAACTCGCTCAGGAGGTGACCGTCGTTCACAACGATTCCGGTCGCTACGAGTGCCGCTGGGTTCGCCTGCGCGTCGCGGACTCGGCCTGCAAGTTCCTCCCGGCGGGTGCTCTGTGGGAGATGCCGGTCGGCCATGGCGAAGGCAAGTTCGTCCCCGGGCCGAGCTTCGATGCGAGTTCGTCCGGGCTGGTCGCCTTCCGCTACGTCGACGCCAGTGATGCGCCGACCGATGGCTACCCTGCCAACCCGAATGGCTCGATCGCGGCCGTCGCAGGAATCACCGATGTCAGTGGACGCGTGCTCGGCTTGATGCCGCATCCAGACCGCAGCTATCGCGCCACGCAGCACCCGGATCGCCTACGGACGGCGATCGCCGACGACGACATGGCCGGAGCTCAGCTGTTCCGACGACTCGTGGAAGCAGCCGCAGGATAACCAACCCGCGTTGGCACCGCGGCCAAGGCGCGAGCACATCCGGGCGCGCCCCAATGGCCGAAATGGAGTGCATGGGTAAAGTCCTCGATCTGCAGCGAGAGCTCTGGGAGCGCGTGGCGCGCCAGGCACGAAAACTGGGCACCGACGGCAAGCCTTCCTTGCGGCAAGCGGTCGAAGACTTCGAACGCAGTTTCCCAGAGCTCTGGCGCAGGATCGATCGAGACCGCTTCCTCGATCGCGCCAAGCACGCGGACTTTCTCTTGGTCGGCGACTACCACACGCTGCCGCGCGCACAGCTCGTGGCGGCCTACTTCCTGCGGAGCTACGCGGCCCACACCCTCGCGCTCGAGGTGATCCCGGCTTCCAAGCAGTCCGAGCTCGACGTGTGGGTCGCCAGCGATCGACCGGCGGCCGAGTTCTTCGAAGCGATCGGGTTCGCCGAGCTCTGGGGATCGGTGCCGACGCGGGGCTACGAAGCCCTGCTCGAGGCCGGGCGCGAGCAGGGTTGCCAGATCCTGGCGCTCGAGCACCCGGACTCTGGAACGCCGAACAGCCCGTCGTTTCTCGAGCGCGAGAACGCGATGATCCAGAAGCTCCGACTGGCCAAGGCGCCCTGCCTCGCGTTGGTCGGAGACCTACACCTGCACCCGTCGTGTGTGCCCGCTCGGCTGGGACAGGAACGTTGCGTCGTGCTGCACCAAAACCACGCGCCCTACCACTTCGCGTTGCAAGAGGAGGGAATCCCTCTGCCCGCGCTTCTGCAGGTCTCGAGCGGGCGCTACGTCTATCAACACACCCACCCGCTACTGGTCGAGGAGAGTTGTCTCATCAGCCTCTGCGGCGAGGACGAGCCGCACGTGGCCTCACCCGAGGAGTGGTTCCCTGCGCTCTTGACCCGCGTCTCCCAGCTTCTGGAGCTGCCATGCCCCGACCTACCAACGGTCCTCGCAACGTTCGAACCCCAGCAGCGCGACCTGCTGACGCTCCTGGTTCCGGACCGTAAAGAAACGACACGACTCCTCGACCGCTTGTTCATCCAGGGTCAAAGCTTCCTCAGTTCGTCTGGCCCCCTGATCCTGCACCTTCCCGGCAGCAACCACCTGGCCGAGGCAGCAGGAAAGTGGCTCGTGCTTTCGCAATGTCCGTTCCCCGACGATCGGGAACGTGAGTTGGTCCACTTTCTCGCGCAGCTGCGACTCGAGGCTGCCGGGTTCCTGGCATCGCTGCTAGTCAACCCGCTGCGCTGCGGCAAGAGTCTCGACTGGTACCGCGACTTCCTCGATGTCAAGATCAACTGGAAGCAGACGCGCGGCCAGCACGATCGACTGATCGACATTCTGGACGGAACGCAACCGATCGCCGCCGGCAAGAACCTGCCAAATCCCAACTCGCCCGCCGGGCTCGTCCTCACGCGCGTGCTCGGCCAGACTCTCGGCCGACGCCTGCACAACATCATCACCAAGGGCGACAACGACGAGAGCCGACAGGCAGTCGAGGCGCTCCGGCTGCCACTCGCCAACGAAACGGACCTCAAGGCCGCGCTCTGCGCACTGCGCGAGGTCGCGGGACGCCTGAAGCGCCCGAGTTGGAAAGGCGTGAAGCCGGGCGCTGACGCCGAGATCTAGAAACGCGGCCGAAAACCCGGCATCGCTGTCTGACGATTTCCGCAACGTCGTCGCTACGCTTTGCGCTTCCTCCATACACAAACACATGGAGGAGACAACGAATGTTGAATGTCACTTTGGTGCGCAGCGCACTCTGCTGCGCGACCTTCGCCGTACCCGGAGCAGCGCAAGCTTGGCAACTAACGGCCAAGCCCACGGATCGCCGGACCGTGATCCGACCGAGCGCAGTAACATCGACGAACCGTCCGATCACGTTCGCCAGGCGTCTCATCGTCAAGTTCCGCGACGAGGTCGGAGTCCGCGTCGGCGCCCAGGGGCTCGAGGCCACGGGCAGATCCGGTAGCTTCGGTCGCGCGAAAGCCATCCTGGCAACCCACCGCATGGAACGGCTATTCCAGCGGCCTGTCACGGAACTCGACCAAGAGCGACGTGCGCTCAACCGACGGTTACCTGCCGGCACACCGCCGCTGGCCGACCTCAACTCGTACTATCGTGTGTACGTGCAGGGTCCGACGAACACCAACACGCTCGCGAAGGCGCTCAACGAGCTGGCCGTGATCGAGACGGCCTACGCCGAGCCCAAGCCCGCGCCACACGGCGATCTTGCGCCTCCCACGCCCGCGTTCGTCGCGAACCAGAGTTACTTCGGGCCAGCGCCACGCGGATATGGCTTCGACAAGGTCGGAAGCGTCGTCGGCATGCGCTCACCGGATGCAAGCCTGGCCCACTTGGAGGGATCCTGGCACTTCGGCCACGAAGACCGCCCGGTGACGATCCTCGGCTCACCGCCGACCAGCAAGTTTGCGGGCTGGAAGAACCACGGCACGGCATGCATCGGAATCCTGGCTGCCGAGCGAAACGGCTACGGCGTGCGCGGTTTCGCGAGCGCAGCACGACGGATCTATGTGGTGACGATCGAATACGGGGCTGCCAACTCGATCAGTCTCGCTACGCGCCAACTCAAGCCGGGGTCGGTGATGACGTCCTCGTGGGGCTGGACAAATCAGACCCAGACGGTCGCCTATCCCCTAGACTTCTACCAGGCTGAGTTCGACGCCGTCCGCACGGCGACAGCAAAAGGCCTATTCTACGCGTTCAGCGCGGGCAACAGCGGACGCAATCTCGAAGACGTCGCGATCTACGGGAAGCGCTACCTTCCGACGTCAACGCCATCCGGCGGATTCATCGTCGGAGCCACCGAAGCGGGGCCGCGCGTCCGCGCCTCATTCAGCAACTACGGACGAGTCGTCGCCGCGAACGCCTGGGGGCGGTCGGTCACGACACTCGGATACGGCGACCTGTTCTTCCCCAATCACGACCCGCGGCAATCCTACACGTCACGTTTCAACGGCACATCGGCAGCAGCGCCGGCCGTCGCCGGGATCATCGCGAGCTATGTCGCGACCGTCCGCGAACAGCAAAGTATCCTGCTGACTCCCGCGCAGGTCCGGCAGGACCTTCAGCGCTACGGCACGACGGTCCCCGGGTTGCCGATCGGGCGACGTCCGGACCTCACCGCGCTCCTTCGGAGCCGTGGTCTGCCCGATGGGTTGTTGGTGACAAGAAACGGAGAGATCGGCAGGAGTTTCGAATTCTCCGTCTCTGGGCAAGCAAACCGGCCATTCTTCGCCCTGATGTCCGTCAGCCGCGCCCGCGTCAAGACGAGCTTCAACCGGCCTCTGCTGATCCACCCCGATGGATTGTTCTACGGATTCTTCAGTCAGCTGCCGGGATCGGGACAGATGCGAGTGAGCGTTCCGCTGCCCAACGAACCCGTGCTGCGCAACGCAACCTGGTTCCTGCAGGCTGCGGTCAACCACAACAATCGCGGCTACCTGACGAACAGCGCAGAGGTGTGGATCGACCCCAAACGCTCGGTCAAGCCGCAGGCACCGAGTGCCCTGCGGGTGACGGCGACGACGGCGCACACCGTGTC
>CAYSWE010000058.1:0-14430 GCA_964434515.1 uncultured Phycisphaerales bacterium
CGCACCTAGTGGAAATAGGACTCTCGTAACACGAGCGTATGCACGGTTGCGTGGCCTGTGGAGACCACGATACGGCCAAGCTTGATTCGCAGGGCGTTGAGCGCTGTCGTGCTCTTTGTTTTCATTGCGAACCGGATTTGTGAGTTCACGGAACCGAGTCGTTTTGGCATGACGATCAACTCGAACGACCCGGTCTCGAAGTTCGGGAGCACGATGCGGCCGTCCTTGTCGGTTGGCCCCAGCGTGGTGACCAAGGATTGGGACCCGGTCCGATAGACTCGGATTCCCGATACGCCGGCGACGGGCTTGCCGGCCACGTCGACGATGCGGATCGTCGTCGTGCTGGTCTCGACGTCGAAGTGGGAGCGGAACGTCTCGTCGGGGCCGATCCGGATGTCGGACGGTTGTGCAAGCTTGCGGCGATTGCCGGCTCGGGAGTCGCGTGCGACGACGTTGTAGCGACCCGGCAAGCCGCGAAAGCGGAAGCGCCCGGCACCGTCCGTCGTGGTCGGAAACCTCTGCCAATAGAACGAGCCGGGGATCGACCGGCGGGACCAGAACTCGACCCCGACGTGCGCGTAGGGGACTGGCGTGCCCCGGCGCAGCAGGGTTCCCTCGATCGTGATCGGGCGCAAGGGCGTCAGGTCGAGTTGGCAATCGGTGGTGCTACCTTCCGTGGCGTGCACTGCCGGCCATCCGTGCACGCCGCGCGCGTGGTGCAGCTCGGGGCGCCACTTGCCAGGCGGAACATGGAAGCTGATCGTCGTCCCGCCCTCCTTGCCGACACGGAATTCCGCGGAGACGGCCGCCTGCGAGCCCGCGACACGGTGCAGCTCGAGGGTCGGGACCGGCTCATTCGGCGTGGTCAGCCCGGCGAGGGCACGTAGCGCGGACTCTGGTCCGAGCCGGAGCCGGATGCGAGCACCGAGATTGCAGATCTGGACGAGGGGGCCGTCGCCTTCGAGTCGCGGAATCGGGATCATCGCTTTCACGCAGCCGGGCCCGCGAATGCGAAGCGCCAGGCGCTCGTCGCGTGGGCCTCGCAGCGTAACCTGCCCGGCGTCGTCGGTTGTGCCCGAGTCGACCACGAGTGCCCGGTCCGGAAGTCGAAACCGACCCCAGTCCCGGGCCTCGACAATGCGGGTGTGAACCGACGTCTGCTTCCGGAGCGGGAGGCACAGAACGACGCGGCATCCCGCGATCGGCTCGCCGCTGCGCGTTTGGAGTTGGAGCACGCGCTCGGTCGTCGCGGGGACTTCGACTCGGAGTTTTGTCTTGGGACGATCCGTGATGGTCACGATCTGGAAGGCGCTCGCGGCCGCGGGGTCGTCGAGCGGCTCGACGCGCAGCTCGTAGCGAGCACGGTGCAACGGCAGCTCGAGGCGTCCACCGGGGTGCACGCTAGCCGACCGTAGCGGGAGTCGCGCGCCGAATGCGACGGGCACGAGCGACGAGCCATCGATGCGGTTGAGCCGCAGCCCGAAGCGCTCGACCGCTCGCTGCGTGCCGGCTCGAACGACGCTCAACTCGAGCCTGGTCAGGTCTCTGAGGCGAAGGAGTAGATCGTGCGTTCCCCAAGGAACGCGATCGGGCAGGTACGTTGCTTCGTGACCGGTGGCACAGCCGCCGACTCGCGTGTCCCGCCCGGAGCCCTCGCGCGTCCGGAGCACTGCGAACCGGCCGGCCGCGTCCGTCGTCGTCCTGAATTGCACGGAGCGCGCTTCGATCGCCTCCACGGTCGCGTTTGCGACTGGTCGTCCGTCGCGATCGACGACCTTGCCGGAGATCGACAGCGTCCGCGCCCGAGAAGTAACGACAATCGAGAGGTCCTGAAACGCCAGTCCGGGGAGGATCTCGACCGTCTTGCGCGAGCGCAGGAGCCTCCCTGTGACCTCGACGTGGTACCAGCCCGCAAGGGCGACGCCAAGCTCGAGGACGCCGTCGCCGGCGCTGTGGCCGTCGAGTGGCCGCACATGCAAGCTGCGGCGGGCGTCGCGGGATTGGTCCAGCGGCCTCGAGAGCGTCACGTGCACGCCCGCAACGGGGCGACCGCGCTCGTCGGTGACGGTGCCACGCAGACGCACGCCGAGGACGAGTCGGACGTCCCCCACGTCGAGGACTTGGCCGTCGACCACCGGGTAGGCGCGGGACTCTACGGGAACGCGACGCGGAGCTCGGAATCGAAGCACGGCTCGTCGCATTCCACGGGGAGCTCGCAGCTCGAACCGTCCGGAGGCGTCGGGAACCGTGCTCCGCTCGACGCCGCCGCTCGCCGACCCGGCGTCGGCGACGAGCTCGACCGAGGCGTCGACAGGTGCATCCCGGGCGTCGAGGCAGCGGCCGCGGATCAGCGCGCCGGGCGGGGCATCGGGCTTGGCTTGCTCCTTGGCGCTTGCCCCAAGCTCTCGGCGTGGTGGCGGTGTCTGCCTACCGGACGAGCTTGGTCGGTCGGTCGCCGCGGCGTCCGAATCTGCCCGCGCATGCACACTGAGATCGGTGCGCTCTGCCGCTGCCCTACGATAGCCGCTCACCGCCCACGCCAGCACAATCGCGACGATCACACAGCCCGTCCCTACTCTCCTCGTCATATCTAAGAGGGACATGGGCTCGCCGTTTCTGGCGGCCGCTCGCCGATTTTTCTTGCCGCTCGCCTCAGAGGCGCAGCTCGATCCGATGTCGCTTGCGCGCCGCAGTCAGAAAGTGCTGCTGCTCGACCATCGAGACCATGCCCGTCAGGCGCCGGTAGGTCTTGCCCGAGGGGAGTAGGAACGTGCGCTGCACGGTCTTGATGCGGCGCGCGATGTGCAGCCCATAGAACGACTCGAGCACGTTCGAGACGTGGCCGTCCGGAATCTCCCAGACGCCGCGCACAAGGCTCGCAGGCAGGCGCGCGTTTCGCCGCCGGGCCCAGGACTCGAACTCACCGCCGCGCGGGCCGGTGACCTTGTCTTGGGAATACTTGCGCGCGAGCTCGGCGAAGTTGCTGGCGTCCGGCTTGATGCGGCTGCGGACGTCCCGCGCCAGCTCGTGCAACCGGCGCAGCTCGGCCGGCGACTTGAGGCGTCCCGTCGCCGGGTCCCGAGTCTGGAAGAAGATGTGCGCAAACTTGACCTGACCGCCGAAGTAGCGGCCGTGCTCCGCATGAAACATGCGCAGCTGGGTCAGCGTGTAGTTGGGCGGAACCAGAATGTCGAGCAGAGCCTTCACCTCATATCGCAGGCCATTCTCGCGCCGGAAGGTCTGCAAGTAGAACGCGCGCGCCTGCTTGGTGATCTTGCGCGACTCGCCGAGCTTCTTGAGATAGCCAGCAAAGCCCCGCTCGAGCAGCGCGTCGGTCCGGCTCGTGAGTTTGGCAAGTGGCAGGTTCTTGGCCTTCGCCTCGGCCCGCAGGATGAGGACGTCGACATACTGATACAGCAGGTGCGGCAGATTCGGGCTATTGAGGTTGCGGGACCCGTCGGCGTCGGTCCAACGCGCTTCGATGTCCGGTGCGTAGCGTTCCCGCAGGTGCCGCGCCAGGTCCACGAGCCGGACGCTGCGTCCGTCCACGACCGCGAGCACGACGCCCTTGTGCCTGGCGAAGTCGAGCAACGCCGGAACGCGCGGTGCGGGCTGGGTCGCGGCACGCGATGCCGGCCGCGGCGTCGAAGGCTCGGCGTCTTGCGTCGCCGCACACAGCGGGACGACCAAGAGGGCGGTGGCAAGGAAGCTAGCGATCATCGTGCAGGGCTCTCCGGCAGAATCGGGACCGTTAGAACAGTAACCTCCGTTTCCACGGCGGGCTACGCGTCCACTTCGTCTTTCGGCGCTCAGAACTCCAGCGGCGCGGACGACGGTCGCCGATTTGGAAGCCTCGTTGGCCCACGAACCGGGGGCCAGCGCCGAACGCGGCCGACTCCGACACGCCTGGGTCGTGGGTTAGCGGTGTTCTTTGTCGCGCAGGAAGGCGTCGAGTTCGGCCATGGTCATACCGTCCAGCTTGGCGAGCGGAGTCTTACCCTCGACGCCAAATCCGAGCACCGTACCCGTGCGGCAGTCCTGTACGAACCACACTTGCGCTGTGCGCCCGTCGGAGAGGACTGCTTCCACCGAACTCTGGGGCAGCTCGCCGAGGCTCTTGACGCGCACCACGCCCGACTTCGGCACGCGAACCGACATCTCGCCGTGTGGTCCGTCGTAGGCGAGCGTGTTCTTCGCGGCCGGGTCTTCGACCAACAGGATCCAGCCGCTGACGAACCCCGTCGGTATCGCGAGGTGGATCGTCGCCATTGGGATCTGGTCTCGGTAGAACATCAGCTTGATGGCAAACGCGCCGAGCGCCGCCCCAAGGATACCGCCGATCAGAGTGGGCACGAGCTTGGAGTCGCCGCCAACCGCGTAGCCGATTCCGGCAAGGATCGCCGCGGGGACGAAAACGAGCGCGGCCATCGCGATGAGGATCGCGACGGCTAGACCATGATCCGGACCTGCCATGTGCAGAGTGTACAGGTAGCAGGCCTGTTTGCCGGAGTTTCTTGCGCCGGCGTCCGGTGTCGAGCCACTCGGAGGGCGGGTCTCAGTCGCCGCGATCGCGCGTGGCCGTGCGAACAGGGGCATCGACGACGTAGCTCTGGCCGCCCTGACGGTCGACGATGAACGGATTGAGGTCGACCTCGAGGATTTCCGGATGCGCGTTGGCCAGTTGGTCGAGGCGCAGAACACACTCTTCGACCAGGCTTCGATCGATCGCGGGCTCGTTGCGATAGCCATCGAGCAACGCGGCGCCACGCAGCGCAGCGAGCATTTCTCCGGGTTGGTGGTCGCGCAGCGGGCCGACGCGCACGACCACGTCGCGCAAGACCTCGACGTGTGTGCCGCCGAAGCCGATCGCGATGAGCGGGCCGAGGCCGGGCTCGCGCTTCATTCCGAGCAGCAACTCGCGATGGCCGGGGGCCAGTCGTTGCACTTCGAAGCGGAGGTCCTTGCAGCGGCGACCGAGGCGTTTGCACATCCTGCCGGCGGCGTCGAGCACGGCGTCGCCCGAGTCGAGGCCGACGACCACGCCACCGAGGTCGGACTTGTGCACGAGCTTCTCCGACAACGCCTTGAGCACGACCGGGTAGCCGAGCTTGTGCGCTGCTGCGGCGGCCTCGGCGACGGTGCCCGCGACACGCACGGGAATCAGCGGGAGTCCGTAGGCCGCGAGCAGCGCCCGCGTGCGTTCGGCCGAGAGCCACGCCTTGCCTTCTCGGCGGTGGGCCGCGAGCAGGCGTTTGGCTCGGTGCGTGTCGACCTTGAAGCTCCGTAGCTTGCCGCTTGGTTTCTGGGCGAGGTCCGAGTAACGCGACATCGCCGCGAGCGTCATCGCTGCTTCTTCCGGGAAGCGGAACACTGGGATGCCGTGGTCCTTGAGGTGCTGCACGGCCTCGTGTTCGCCACGCTTGCCCATGACGCAGGCCAGCACGGGCTTATCCCATGCTTGGGTCTCGTCGACGATCGCGCGCGCGACGGCGTGCGCGTCGATCATGGTTGGCGACACGAAGAACACCAGCAGCGAATCCACCGAACGATCGCGGACCACGATGCGCAGCGTGCGCCGGTAGCGCTCGGCGTCGGCCGAGGCAATCAGGTCGACTGGATTGCTCGTGCTTGCCTCCGGTGGTAGCACCTTGGCCAGCTTGCGCCGCGTGGCATCGCCGAGATCGGTCAGCTCGAAGCCCGCTCCGGCGAGGGCATCGGTCGCCAGGATCCCGGGACCGCCGGCGTTGGTGACCACCGCGATGCGTTGGCCGGCCGGCGGTGGCTGATCGAGTAGGGCCTGGGCACAATCGAACATCTCGCGCATCGAGTTCACACGGAGCACGCCGCACTGCGAGAGGAACGTGTCGATCGCCCGGTCCTCACCGACGACGCTTCCTGTGTGCGAACCTGCAGCGCGTGCGCCGGCGCTCGAGCGTCCGGACTTGACCGTGATGATCGGCTTCTTGCCGCGCAGTCGTTCGGCCACCGTTCGAAAGCGCTGCGCATCGCCGAGTGCTTCGAGGTAGAGCAGGATGAGCTGCACTCCTTCGTCGTGTTCCCAATACTCGAGCAGGTCGGCGGCGCCGACGTCGGCTCGGTTGCCGACGCTCGCGAACATGCGGATGCCCAGGCCGCGTTCGCGCGCATCCGCGAGGATCGCCTCGCCGAGCGCGCCGGACTGCGACACGAAGCCGACGCGCCCAGGGATCGGAGTGGTCGCCGCGAACGATGCGTTCATGCTGATCTCCGGCGCTGTATGGACGATGCCCATGCAGTTGGGGCCGACGATGCGCATGCCGTATTGGTGCGCGATGCGTTGCAACTCGCCTTCACGCTCGAGTCCCTCGCCGCCGATCTCGCGGAAGCCTGCGGTGACGACGATGAGTCCGCGCACTCCCTTCCTGCCGCACTGGCGCGCCGCGGTTAGCACGAGCGGCGCCGGCACCACGAGGATCGCCAGATCCACGTCCCCGGGAATCGCCAGTACGTCCGGGAAACAAGCGATCGACACGACATTGTCGGCCTTCGGGTTGACGGGATAGACGCGGCCGGTGAAGCCACCGTTGACGAGATTCCTGACGACCTCATGGCCGATCGACCCGGGCTTGCGTGACGCACCGATGACCGCGATTGACTGCGGCCGAAACACACCGTCGAGGCTGACTCGCGCACTGGATGTTCGCCTGCTTGCTCCCCGACCACGACGAGCGCCCGTGCGGGCCCCCTTCTTCTTACTAGCCATCTGCTCCCGATCCTTTGTGACGGCGCGGGATCCTAAGGCCCGCAGCGGTAGAGTCTTCCACTTTCGGCGACTCTCGCCGCCGCTGCCCGTGTCGAGTTCGGCGCGCCTCTCGGAGTGGATGGAGAAATCTTAAGTGGTTTGCATATATGATGCGGGGGGGCTTCCCCCTGTCGTTCCTCGCGCGGTCGACTGAGAACCGTGCCGCCTTGCGCAAAGCCTTCATCTGCACCTTCCTCGAACGGGACATCCCGGCTCAATGACGAGCTGCTCGTCCACCCACGGCTCGGTGCTTCCTGGGAGGGGTTCGCGCTGGAAGAGGTCATCCGACTCCAGCGCGCCGCGTAGGACCCGGTCGTTGGCCAAGGCGCAGGAACTCCTGGGGCTGGAGCGCCTCACGGTCGTCTATCCTGGCGATCAGGATTACCCGCTCGCCGACGGCATCCATGCCCGCGGCCTCGAGTCTCTCATCGAACAGGCCGCCGACGGATGTTTGTGATCCAGGGCTGATGAGGCGTTTCGGTCGGCGCCCCGACCTCGTAACCTCGGTCGTGTGCCAGCCGTCCACGACCACGCCCCCGAGAGCGACTCCCCCGTCAACGATGTGCTCGTGCGCGAACTTGTCGCGGCGTTTCGTGCCGCCTACGCGAGCGAGCCGCGCGTGTTCTTTGCGCCTGGGCGCGTCAACCTGATTGGTGCGCATCTCGACTACAACGGCGGTAGCGTGCTGCCGGCGCCGGTTGCGCGTGGGACCTACGTGGCGGTCGCGCCGTCCTCGGGGGATCGCTCGCGCTTTGCCAGCATGGATCTCGAGTTGCGCGTCGATGTGGGCCTCACCGAGACGCCGGATGCGGATCAGCTCGGTTGGGCGGCATACGCGTATGGCGTGTTGGACGAAGGACGCAAGCGCGCGCTCCGTGCAGGGGCCGTGGATGTCTTCGTGGCCGGTGACCTGCCGCGTGGGGCGGGCCTTTCCTCCTCGGCCTCGCTCGAGGTCGCGACGGGTCTGGCGCTCGAGACCTGGTTTGGCTGGGATCTCGAGCCCGTGCAGCTCGCCGAGTTGGCGTGGACCGTGGAGAACGGCTTCGTCGGTGTGAAGTGCGGGATCATGGATCAGTTTGCTTCGGCGTTGGCGCGACCTGCGCACGCGTTGCACCTCGACTGCGCTTCGCGCCAGTGGCGCCACGTGCCGCTGGCCGGAGTCGAACTCACCGTCATCGATTCGTGCAAGCAGCGCGAACTCGTCGTGTCCGAGTTCAACGCGCGTGTCGAGCAGTGTTCGCGGGCCTACGCCGTGCTGGATCGGCATTGGCCTGGCCGCGCGAACCTCGCCGAGTTCACTACGGACGAGGTCGAGTCGCTGCGCGACGAGCTCGAGGGCGTGTTGTATCGCCGCGCGCGACATGTGGCCACCGAGGTCGTCCGCATTCGCGAGGCGGTGGCTGCTTTGGAGGGCGGCGACATTGCGGGACTCGGCCTGCGGATGCGCGAGGCTCACGAGAGCTGCCGGGTCGACTACGAAGTGTCGTGTGACGAACTCGACTTTCTGGTCGACACAATCTGCGCTGTCGACGGCGTGCATGGCGCCCGGCTGACTGGGGCCGGTTTCGGCGGCTGCGTCGTGGCGGTGCACGAGCCGGACGCGTTTGGCGTCCGTGAGTTTGCTCGTCTCGCGTCGGCCTACGAACAACGCTTCGGGCTCGAGCCGTTGCGCCATGAACTCCACGTCGGTGGTGGTCCACGTGAGATTGCGTGGCAGACGTGACCCCGTTCGTCGGGCGAACCGGCCCTAACGCGCGAGTAGATCCGTAGCGAACGTGAACGCCGGCCAGATGACCGACGGCGCGATTTTCCAGGCTGCGATCATGCCGACGAATTGCCATACAGGATACTCGCGCATCATTCGATACACCCCGGCCAGGGGAGGCACGAGACCCTCGACGATGCCGGCGCCGTCCAGCGGCGGAAGCGGGATGAGGTTGAAGATGCCGAGGATGAGGTTCATCGAGAAGAGCACCGAGATGATCCTGGCGATGGCGTAGCCAAATCCCTCGGTCGCGCCGCCGCGGGCGACAACTAGGCGCTCGAGACTCATGCCGCCGAGCGGTAGCTCGAAGTAGTCGGTCGAGAGGCCCAGCCACATGATTCCAAAGAGCAAGACGGTGAGGAGCAGGTTGGCCCCGGGGCCGGCGAACGACATGGCTGCTGCACGCTTCGGGTGGGCGTCGGCCCAGTGCGGATTGTAGGGGGCGTGCGCGAAACCGAGCGGCCAGCCCATGTAGGCGAACGAGAGGATCGGCAGCAGAATCGTGCCGAACGGCTCGCGTTGCATGTGCGGAACCGGGTTGAGCGTGACCTGACCCGATTCGTAGGCCGTGAGGTCGCCGCCAAGCTTGGCAACGAAGGCATGCGCGGCCTCGTGGAACACGAGCGCGACGATGAGCGCGATGTACCACGTAAGGAACCTGGCGATGTCGAAGTCACCCAAGGGGATTCCTCATGGCTCGTGGTGGGGGCTCGACGAACGGGTTTCGCATCGAGCCACTAGATGTCTTCGACCTCGTCTTCGCCGTCCTCCCATGCCTCTTCGTCTTCTTCCTCTTCGTCTTCCTCGAGCGTAGCGACGACCTTTTGCACGCGGATCTGCGTTGCGTTGAGCTTCTCTCTGCAGGCCTTGATGAGCTCTGTGGCGCGCTCGACCTTGATCGAGAGGTCGTCGATGTCGACCTCGCCTTCTTCGATACCGGACAGGATCTGGTCGAGCTCGGCGACGATCTCACCATACTTGGCGTCGGCCGGCGCCGGCGTTGCCTTCTTCTTCGCAGCCATTGCTAGGAATCTCTCGCTGGAAAACTGGGGTTGCTACTGGTTATTGCTACTGGTTATTGGATGTGTCGTTGGTCGCCTTGTGGGGCTCGACCGATCGGACCTCGACCGCGAGGCGGCCGTCTGCGAGCTGCGCGCCGAGCGTGCTGCCAGCCTTGGTCGCGGCGACCGATCGTAGCGCCTTGCCGGCGTCGTTTCTCAGGATCGCATAGCCGCGCGCTAGGACGCGAACCGGATCGACGGCGCGCCGGCGTTGCTCGAAGGTGCTGAGTCGTTCGTCACTGCGCTCGATGCGCACGCGGCTCGACTGCCCCAGGCGCCGGGCCGAGCCTTGCAGCACGACGCGCTCGCGGGCGAAGCGCTGCACTGCGGCGTGGCCGATCGAGCCGGCGCGCCGCAGCAGACCGCGCGACTCGCCGCTCAGCAGGGATCTGGCACCACGAGCCACGCGACCGCGCGCCTCGCGCAGCTCGCCGCGGGCGTCGGCGAGACCGGCACGGACCAGATGGCCGAGCGCGGTCCCCTTTTGGTGGAGCTCGCGCGCCTCGTCGCGGAGGATGTGCTGCGCCTTGTCGATGATCTCGAGCATCGTGTCTTCGACCTGCTCCTGATACTCGCGCGCACGTTCGACGAGTAGTTCCGCCGCGGCGGTCGGTGTCTTGACCGACTGGGCGATGTGGTCGAGAACGCTCTGGTCGCGCTCGTGCCCGATGCCGATGAGCACCTTGAGCGGGTGCTGCGCCACGGCTTTGGCGACCTCGAGATCGTCCCACGAGCCGAGTTCCGAGCGCGAACCGCCACCACGCGTGATGACCAAGATGTCGTAGTCGTCCGCGGCTTCGGCGAATGCGGCGAGGGCATTCGTGACCGTCTCCTGCAGACGCTCGCCCTGGACGAACACGTCGAACACCGTGACGTCGAAATTGAAGCCGTGTCCTGCAAGTGTCTGGACGAAGTCGTTGTAGGCTTCCGATTCGAATGCTGTCACCAGGGCGATGCGTAACGGCACGCGTGGCATGGCGAGCTCGAGGTTCCGGTCGCGCAGGCCGAGCTTGTCGATCTCGCGCAGAACCTTCTCGCGCTGCACCAGCAGGTCGCCGAGCGTGTAGTTGGGATCGATGTCATCGATCACGAATTGGTAGCGACCGCGCGGCTGGTAGAGGGACACCTTGCCGCGCACGCGCACCTTGAGCCCGTCCTCGAGTGCGATCGCCTGTGTGGCCGTGCGCAGGCGCCGATTTACGATCGTCATGTCCTTGTCGAAAATGACGGCCTCGACCACGGCGCGCAGCGGCGCGCCCTCCTCCTCTTCGCTCTCGTTACGTTCGACCAGCTCGAAGTAGCGGTGCCGGCCGCGGCCCTTCGCTTTGAAGTTCTGCAGCTCGCCGACGATCCACACGCGTTCCTGGAAGTTCTGCGAGAGCACCTCGGCGACCCGCAGGTTGAGGGCCGAGATCGTCAGTGCCGGCGCTTCCTGGTCGACGCCGCCGAGCTGCATCGAGCCCAGATCCGGCGACTTGCCGCCAGACGCAAGCGCCGTCGCGACGTTGGGCGACAGCCGAAATCCGTGCGCCATGAACGTCTTGACGCAGATTTCCACCTGTTCGATCGGCACCTTCCACGTGCGCGAGCCGCGATCCCAGCGTCTTCCTGGAATCGTCTTCACCACCTCGACCAAGTCGGGGCGGTAGGAAAAGCTGATCATCAGGCACGAGCCGTCCGGCGAAACATCGATCTGTCCGACCATGGCGCGGGATCTTACGGCCCGCGCGCGAATTCGTGGGCAGTTTCGGCGGAGGAATCGTGCTTGTTAGCGAAACACGACCGCGGCCGGGTTCGAGTACTCGAGCGTAGCCAGTCGACCGCTCCATGCCGTGAACGCGTAGGCAACGCCGCGCAGGCTCGGGATGTTGGGCAGAGGGATGCGCACTCTGGTGTGCTGCGTCGGGCCTTGCACGCCCGTCCCGTAGAGGTAGAGCGTGCGGAGGTCCAACCACAGGTCGCCCCATGGCAGCTTGGTCGGGGTGTGTGGCAGGGCACCCCACAGAAACCAGAAGTGACCTTTCTCGGAGTAGAGGTTGAGGTCCAACGTGGCGCCCAGCGCGCCGCCGCTGAGCGTGAGCGACGGCGTTCGCCGTCGCGTGATCTTGGTGAAGCCCACGATGCGGTTGGTCGTTGGGAAGAGTCGCACGCTGGGGTCGATCCGCAGTTCGCTGCTGTTTCCGCCGTCGATCGCCGGCGGCCTCCTAATGGATGGGATGCAGTATCTGCCGCTTGCGATCGTGCTGCTGGCGTCGCCGCGGATCGTCAACTTCGTCGCGTGGCAGCGGATGGCCTCGAGTGCGGGCGCGTGTCCGCAGCCAGAGGAGCCGGTCACCGTGCACTGCGCGAGTTCGACCACGGACCTAGAAACGCGGAGCGCCATGGTCACAGGGCCGATCGCCGGTGGGACATCGGCGTGCAGAGTGCAGTGCGCCAACGAGACGCGGCTGCTCACGATCGAGACTGCGCCGAACACCGCCGAGTTCTCGATCGTGACCGCTTTGCAGTTTTCGATGTTGACCCCCATGCTGAATACTTTTTGATGTGTGACGGTCAACCTGTCGATGTGCACGCGCCCGGCGATGCCTCGGAGGTCCAATGCAGCGGTGAACCCAGGAAGGGAGAAGGCGGACGGAAACAGGGTGAAGCCCCGGATCGTGACCACGCCGGTTGCCCCGACGTTTTCGATGAGGAACGTGTCGGTGCGCTTCTTGTAGTCGATCGTCGCGCCCGTTTCGCCGATGAGGCGCAGCGCCTTGCCGGAGACACGGCCCGGCGTGTAATGCCCCCTCTTGACGAAGACCGTGTCGCCGCTCTTGGCCGCCTGCAGCGCGGCAGGCAGATCCTTGAAATTGCCGGTTCCACCAGCGTCTACGACCCAGGTGCGTTGCGCGCCTGCGGTGGCTGCCAGCGCGAGAACCAGAAGCGATGGGGTCAGGAGGTTGCTCATCTTACGATTCCTATTCGGTTCGGCCCAATCTCGGGACCGCCAAGGGGGGGCGTTGTTGCGAACGTAGTATGCTTGGGCAGCGTCGGCGGGTTCAGTCTTTCGGAGCTTTTTCGGGACATCAGGAGTCGGCTCGCGCGTTCAACTCAGCGATGTGCTGCGGCCAATCGATCGATTGGAGCGGCAGGATGACGTGTCCACCGTTCGCGATGGTGTGCAGCTCGGCGTGGGGTGCGAGTTCGTGCATCGTCGCGCCGCATACTGCCGCTGGGACGACGCGGTCGCGTTCCGCGGCGAAGATTGCCAGCGGCTGTCGCAGCTCGCCGAGGCGGGACCGAAGATCGAGCTTGCCGATCATCGCGATGCGTCGCCGGTAGCCACGATCGAAATAGGCCCCCTGGATCGCACGAAAGCGCGCGAGGGCCTCCGGTTCGCGCAGCTTACCGAAGAAGGTCGCGGCAGCGATGCGCGGTCGGAGCAAAGCAAAGAGCCAGCGTGGTACGAGCGGTGCCGTGACGCGACTCATTGCCAGGCTCGCGCGCTTGGGAAACCACACGAAGCTGTTGACGATGAGCAATGCGCGCACACGTTGCGGAAAGTCGAGTGCGCACTGCAGCGCAACCGCACCGCCGAAGGACTCGGCGATGAGGATCGCATTGGCGACGTTGCGCGGATCCAGCACGTCGACGATTCCTGCCGCCAGCCGTTCGTAGGTGTCGTCGTGGACGGGATCGTCGGCGACGTAACGCAGTCGCAACAAGCGGAATCGGCGCTCGATCCGGTACTGGGTACCGAGGAGCAGCTGGCCGGTGCCGTCGATGCCGGGGACATAGACGACCTCGGGGCCGTTGCCCTGGTCCTCGACGAGGCGGATCCGCACGCGCGTCGCTATCCGTTCCGCATCGGTGTCATGATTGCGTTTCTCGCTCCGCGTGGATGGCGATTGTCCAACGCCGGCGAAACGCATCGACGACCGCGTCGGCGATCACGGCGACTTCGTAGTGTTGTCCCAGTTCGCGTTCGATACTCGTCATGATCTGAGCGTCGAAGCCACAAGGGCGCACACGTTCGAAGACGCGGAGGTCCGGGCAGACGTTGAGCGCCAGGCCGTGGAACGTCACCCAGCGACGGACGGCGATGCCGACCGAAGCGATCTTGCGGCCACTGCTAAACACGCCGGTGCCGAGTGGGTCGCGGGCGGCCTCGAGGCCGAGGACTGCAAGCGCGTCGATGACGACGTTCTCACACAGTCGCAGCCAAGCGTGCAGATCGCGAGCTCTGCCAGTGAGCTTGACGATGGGGTAGGCGACCAGTTGGCCCGGCCCGTGCCAGGTGATGCGTCCGCCGCGCTCGACGTCGAGGATCGGCACGCCCGGGTCGATCAGGTCCGCAGGATCGGCGCGCCGGCCTCGTGTGTAGACGCCCTCGTGTTCGACCAAGAGCAGCGTGTCGGGGATGGCGTCGTCGGCGCGCAGGTCGACCAGTCTGCGCATGCGGCTGAGCGTCGGCGCGTAGTCGGCGCGGCCGAGCTTGCGGATGGCTAGGGTGGCGTCGCGGTGCACGGTGGTCTACTCGGCTGCGAGGAACTCGTCGACCCAGGCGGGCACCAACTCGGTGGCCTTGCCGACGCGGTGCTCGGCGAAGCGGCCCCCCGTGGCTTCCAGGTTGATCTCGATGGTCCGCGCGCGGTTCTGCCAGGCGGCCTCGGCGAACCCGGCGGCCGGATACACGGCGCCGCTCGTCCCAATCGCGCAGAACACGCTGCAGCGGTCGAGGAAGCGTCCGATCTCGTCGAGGTGCATCGGGATCTCGCCGAACCAAACGATGTTGGGGCGCACTCGCGTGTTGGTGGTAGGGCAGCGGCTCATGGCGTCCA
>CAYSWE010000059.1:0-739 GCA_964434515.1 uncultured Phycisphaerales bacterium
CTCGACTTAGGCCGCAGCACGGATCGGGAGTTACCAGGAGTAGAAGCCTTCGCCGGTTTTCTTCCCGAGTTTGCCGTCCGCAACCATCTGGCGTAGTAACGCCGGCGGATCGAACCGGCGCTCGTCCAGCTCCGCCGCAAGATACTCGGCGATCGACAACCGCACGTCCAAGCCGACCAGGTCGGTGAGCTTGAGCGGGCCCATCGGGTGCCGGTAGCCGAGTTCCATGGCCTTGTCGATGTCGGCCGGAGAGGCGACGCCTTCCTCGACCATGCGCATCGCCTCGAGCCCAAGCGCGATTCCTAGCCGGGACGACGCGAAGCCGGGTGCGTCGCGGACCACGATCGGATCCTTGCCCAGTCGGCCAGCGAAGGCTCGCGCAAGCTCGATGCATGCGTCCGAGGTGACGTCGGCGCGCACGATCTCGAGCAACTTCATGAGCGGCGGTGGATTGAAGAAGTGGAGGCCCACGAACCGCTGCGGCTGAGGGATCGACGCCGCCAGCTTCGACACGGACAACGATGACGTGTTCGTCGCCAGCAGACAATCGTCCGACACGGCCGCGGCGACCTCAGTGAAGATGCGACACTTGAGGTCCAGCTTCTCTGGCGCGGCTTCGATCACGGCGTCGGCCCCCGTGCACGCACCGGTTAGATCGCTCGTCGTGGAGATGCGGCCCAGCACGGCATCGCGCTGCTCAGCGGAGACCTTGCCCCGCTCGATCCCCTTGGCGAGCATG
>CAYSWE010000059.1:749-14337 GCA_964434515.1 uncultured Phycisphaerales bacterium
CAGAGGGAGATCAGGCCGTTCTGGGAGGCGACCTTGGCGAGCATGTCGGCGATCCGCGCGAAGCCCTGCGCTGCGAGCTCATCGGTGATGTCGTAGAGCATGGTGTCGAGCCCCGCTTGCGCGACGACCTGCGCGATCCCGTTGCCCATCGTGCCGGCACCGAGCACGGCAACGCGGCGAATGTCTTCGATGGTCTTCATCTTGGCCTACCGTTTCTTCTGAGCTTGCTTATCGAGGAACGCCTGCATCCGCGCGTGCTTCTCGTCGCTTTCGAACAGGACCGCTTGCGCCGCGCTCTCGAGCGCGAAGCTCACGTCGGGGCGCACTCGGAATAGCGAATTCATGACACGCTTGGCGAGCTTGCTGGCGAGCGGAGCCATGCCGGCGATCGCCTCCGCGGCCCGCATCGCCTCTGCCTCCACGTCCGCGTCCGGAACGACACGAGAGACCAGTCCAATCCGCAGCGCTTCGTCCGCATCGAGGATCCGTCCCGTCAGCACGAGATCCTTCGCGACTCCCATGCCAACCAACGCAGGCAAACGATGCATGCCGCCAGCCGCCGGGAGAATCCCGAGGTTGAGCTCCGGCTGCCCGAACCGCGCCGAGTCACCGGCGATGCGCAGGTCGCAGCCCATCGCCAGCTCCATCCCGCCACCGAGCGCCCAGCCGCGAATCGCAGCGATGACGGGAACGGAGAGTTCCTCCACCTGCCGAAACAAATTGGCGTTGATACCGGCGAGCGACTCCTCGGCACCACGCTCCTTGAGTTCCGCGATGTCGGCACCGGCGACGAACGCCTTGTCGCCGGCACCGCGCAAGACGACGGCGCGGACGGTAGCATCGGCCTCGACGGAGCGGAGCTTGTCCGCAAGGGCTCGTACGAGCGCTAGGTTGAGCGCGTTCCGCTTCTCCGGACGATGGATCGTGAGGAGGACAATCGCGCCGCGACGTTCCTCGAGCACCAGATTCTCAGCCACTTACTATTCCTCGAGTCGAATGACAACCTTGCCAAACACGGAGCGCTCTTCCAGCAAGCGATGACCTTCGCGAATGCTCTCGAGCCCGTCCAGCACGCGGCCGACGACCGGCTTGAGCGCTCCCCGCTCGACGAGCTGCGCGATGCGCAGAAGATCGCCCTTACGCCCCATGGTCGAGCCCAAAATCGACAGGCTCTTGAAGAAGACGTGGCTCAGCAGAAGCTCGACCTGCGGACCCGTGGTGGCCCCGCAGGTGACGTACCGGCCAGCGCGAGCGAGACAACGCAGGGACGTGGCAAACGTATCCTTCCCGACGTGGTCCACGACGACGTCGGCACCGTGATGGTCGGTCCAGGAGCGCACGGCCTTGACCGCGTCCGCCTGGCGCGAGTCGATCGCCAACTCCACACCAAGCTCGGTGAGGCGCTCGCACTTGGCCTCGCCGCCGGCGGTCGCGGCGACGCGCGCGCCGAGCAGCTTTGCAATCGCGATCGCCGCAACCCCCACGCCCGAACCGCCGGCCTGGATCAAGACGAACTCGCCAGGTCGCACGCGTGCCCTGCGAACCAGCATGTTCCAGGCGGTCAAGAAGGTCAGCGAAAACGACGCCGCCGTCTCGAGGCTGACGCCGCGCGGCCGAGGTTGTACATTCGTGGCCGGAAGGCACACGAACTCGGCAGCGAGCCCGTCCCGAGACTCGCCGAGAATGTCGTATTCGACGCAGAGCTCGTCGTCGCCCACGAGGCAGTGCACGCAACGTCCACACGACACACCCGGCAATACGAAGACATCGTCGCCTTCATGGACGTGACTCACTCCGCTACCGACAGCCGTCGCGACTCCAACGCCGTCAGAGGCGGGAACGAGGGGCAGCGGAAATTCGTGCCCCGGGACGCCGCGCCGCACCCAGACATCGAGGTGGTTGAGAGCGATCGCCTCCATGCGCACGACGATTTGGCCCGGACCGGGCGCTGGGTCGGGAAGCTCGACCAACTCGAGCGCGTCGAGCCCGCCATGCTGTGCAACGCGGATGGCGCGCACGGCTAGCCTCGGTCCTGCCACGGTCGTTGGGACATCGAACCAAGGGTAGCAAACCACCGCCGGCGGGCCTACTTGTTCCCAGCGCGCGGAGTCCGTGGTAGAAGGGAAGCATGGTGATCGCCAAGGTGTGGATCGAGGAAGGCTGCATCTCGTGCAGCTTGTGCGCGGATCTCTGTCCGGACGTGTTCCTGGTCCAGGACGGCGAGGAGTGCATCGTCAAGCCCGAAGCGGAGGCACACTACCTGCGCGCCGACGAGGACATCCGGCTCGCGAGCGAGGACTGCCCGGTCGAGGTCATCCGGTTCGACACCAGCGGCGTCAGCACCTCGGTGCCAAGCGCGAGTTCGTGACATGACGGAAAACCCGACGATCTTTGGCAAGATCCTGCGCGGGGAGATCCCGGCGGACATCGTCTATGAGGATGAGTTCTGCCTCGCGTTTCGTGACATCGCACCACAGGCCCCGCAGCATATCGTGCTGATACCGCGAAAGCGTATCGCGACGCTCAGCGACGCCGCCGAAGACGACCAACCGCTCCTCGGCCATCTACTCGTTGCCACGACGAAGATCGCAAACGAACTCGGACTTGTCGATGACGGCTACCGCGTCGTCATCAACAACGGGCACAACGCCGGGCAAGAAGTGTTTCACCTCCATCTCCATATCCTGGCGGGCCGCCGCTTCGACTGGCCGCCCGGATGATGGACCCGCTCGAGGGCAAACCAGAGATCGCGTACCCAATCGAATGGAGCTACACGATCATCGGACGAGACGAGGCTGCAATCCGCGCCGCGGTATGCGAAGTCCTCGGCACGACCGAGCACTCGCTTCGATTCTCCCACGCGAGCCGCAAAGGAACTTACTCGTCATTCGAGCTGTTGGTCGAGGTCACGAGCGATGCACAACGACTCGATCTCTACACGCGACTCGCGGCGCACGACGCTGTGCGCATGGTCCTGTAGCAGCGCGGAAGCACGCGTCGGTGCGAGCAGGGGTACGGGCACGGCGTAAAGCCATCGCCGGCGGTTACCGAATGGTTTCCGCATGCGCGAACTCGTTTTGGTCTGCACAAGCGTGAGCCAGGATCGGCTGGTCGCATACTTCGCCGAGGAGAAGACCAAGCGGGAGGTGTTCGCGTACCTGCCGCATGTCCCCGGTCTCAACCCGTGGGTGCTCCGGGTTGGAGACAGGATTGCGGGACATGTCGCAAAGCGCAACAGCCGCCTCGAGCTCGCACAGGCAACGCGGCAAGCGGACCGACGCGGCGCCGGCTCCGCCAAGTAAGGGCGCCCGCAAGAATGGGCTCGCACTCTCGGGCGTGGAACGTGATTTCTGCGCGAGCCCTAAGCTCAGGTCGCACCCGCAGACCGCAGTAGCTCCACGATCTCGACGAGACCGCGCGCTTCGGCCATCCGCATCGGCGTCAAGCCATCCACGGTCCCCGCGTCCGGGTTGGCTCCTGCGGCAAGTAGCATCTTGACGAACTCGGCGCGCCCCTGGAACACGGCGCGCGTGAGGGCAGAGCAGGAGTCCGCATCCACTTGGTCGGGGTCGAGTCCCGCCGCCACGAGCAAGCGACCGACCTCGAGGTAGTCCGCCTTGTGCGTCGCAGCCTCCGCGATGGCGACACTCATCAGCAGGGTCTCGTTGCCGTTCCGGCGTTGGTCCGGCTTAGCTCCGGCCGCGAGCATGCGCTTGACGCCGGCGATGTTCGGCGTTGTGCACGCGCCAGCCAGCGGACTCACACCGCGCCCGGATCCGTCCGGCCGGGCGCCGTTCGCGAGCAGACAGTCGATCACCTCGACGTGGCCCCACGCCGCCGCCATGGTCAACGCTTGGACACCGTTCCCGCCATAGCAGTCTGCCGGCACACCCGAGTCGAGGAGTCGCTGAACCTCCTCGAGGTCCCCGGCCTTCGCAGCCTCCACCAATGCATCCCTAGTCATGCGCCCATCCTTCCTCGACGCGGCCTGCCGCTGTCCTGTCATCCCCGCGCGCCTGCCCAATCCACGCGTCGAAGTCTACGTGCTCGGGGTCCTCGTAGCGACAGGTTGAGTCTTCCGACATCGGTGCGTTCAGCCTCCAACCGTGACGTTGAAGTACTTAGCCTCGGGATGATGGCAAATCACGGCACTGGTCGATTGCTCAGGAACGAGCTGCCAGTCCTCGGTCAACTCGACGCCGATCGCGGATGCATCGAGGAACTCGAAGAGCCGCGTCTGGTCCTGCAGGTTGGGACAGGCTGGGTAGCCGAATGAGAACCGGCTTCCGCGGTAGTTCTGCGCGAACAGCTTCTCGATCTCGTGCGCATCCTCACCAGCGATGTCGAGCTGCTGCCGCACTCGTTTGTGCCAATACTCGGCCAAGGCTTCGGTGCCCTCGACGCTCAACCCGTAGAAATGGAGGTATTCGTCATAGCGATCGGCCTCGAACAGCTCTTGGCACCAACGCGAGGCGACCTCGCCCATCGTCACGCAATGGAACGCTACGACGTCGCGCCGCCCAGCATCGAGCGGCAAGAAGTAGTCGGCCAAACAGAGCCGATTCTTCTTGGGTTGTCGCGGAAACGCGAACCTGGCGAGCTCACGCTCACCGTCCGGGTCGAAAACAACGAGATCATTCTTGTCCGCGTTGCACGGCCAGAATCCATAGACAACCTTAGGTTCCAGCATCCGATCGCTGATGGCGCGCTCGATCCACTCCTTGAACTTGGGTTCGACGACGTCGCGGAGCTGCTCTTCGTGCTCGTCGCGACTCTTCTTGCCGCGCTTGTACTGCCACTGGCCGCGAAACAGCGCGGTCTTGTTGACGTAGCGCAGGATCGTCGCGAGATCGAGCTCATCCGGACCAACCACGCGCTGACCGAGAAACGGCGGCTCTGGGACCACATCGACCTGGCCGACCGTCGGCTCTGCGTAAGCAACAAACGCCTCCGCCATCCGGGCCTCACGCTCGGAACGGGTCTCGTGACGAACGACCTTGTGCGGCGTCTCCACCGTCAGCGACTTCGTCATGGTCGCCCCGGTCAACTCATCCATGAGGTGGAGCCCGGTGAACGCGTCTCGCCCGTAGAACACGCGTCCCGTGTGGTAGGCCTCACGCAAATCACGCTCGACGTAGCCACGATTGAGAGCCGCACCACCGCAGACAACCGGCGTCGACAAGCCCTTCTCCGCCATGATCGTCAAGTTATCCTTCATGACCACGGTCGACTTGACCAGCAAGCCACTCATGCCAATGACATCAGCGCTGTGCTTCTCTGCTGCCTCGAGGATGTTCTCCAATGGCTGCTTGATACCGAGGTTCACGACGTTGTAGCCGTTGTTCGACAAGATGATGTCGACCAGGTTCTTGCCGATGTCGTGCACGTCCCCCCGAACGGTTGCAAGCACCATGGTCCCTTTGTGCTGCCCATCGACCGTCTCCATGAACGGTTCCAAATAGCCAACCGCCGCCTTCATCGTTTCTGCCGACTGCAGCACGAACGGCAGCTGCATCTGGCCCGATCCGAACAACTCACCGACGACCTTCATGCCATCGAGGAGTACCGTGTTGATGATCTCCAGCGGACGTTTGTCCTGCATCGCCTCGTCGAGGTGCACCTCGATGTTGGTCCGATTCCCGTCGATGATGCGTCGCTTGAGTCGCTCGTCGACCGTGAGCGACATCTCGTCCTCGCCAGCTGCCTGATCGTCGACCGAGCGGTCCGAGAACCGATCAATGAACGCAAACAACGGGTCATAACCTTCGCGGCGCCGGTCATAGATCAGATCACGAGTCACCTCGAGATCCTGCTCGTCGAGCTTGTGGATGGGGATGATCTTGGCACCATGCATGATCGCGGCATCGAGCCCGCACTGGATCGCCTCGTTCAGAAAAACCGAGTTGATGATGCGGCGCGGATAGGGCTTCAGTCCGAACGAGATGTTCGACAAGCCCAGCACGGTGCGTACCCCCGGCAACTCGGCCTTGATCGCCCGGATCGCCTCGAGCGTTTGCACGCCAGCATCACGACTATCCTCGTCGCCGCTGGCGATCGTAAAGGTCAGCGCATCGAACAGCAGGCACTCCGACGGCAAGCCATGCCGGCGCGTCACGATGTCGTGGATCCGCTTGGCAACCTCGAGTTTGCGTTCGGCGGTCTTAGCCATGCCCTCCTCGTCGATCGTCAGTGCGATCAGCGCCGCACCAAAACGGCGCGCCAACCGACAGATGTCGTCGGCACGACTCTCGCCATCCTCGAGATTGATGGAGTTGATGATCGGACGCCCTCCGATCAACTTGAGCGCCGCCTCCAGCACATCGACCTGCGTGGTGTCAACGACGATCGGCGCGGTCACCTGGCGCACGAATCGAGATAGAACCTCCGACATGTCACGGACTTCGTCGCGTCCAACAAAGGCAGTGCAAACATCGATCGCGTGCGCTCCCTGACGGACCTCGCGCTTGGCGATCTCGACCAGCATGTCCCAGTCCTCCGCGAGCAGCGTCTCGCGGAATTTCTTGGAGCCGTTCGCGTTGGTGCGCTCGCCAATGATCAGAGGGCCCGAATCCTGGTCGAGTCCGACGGCACCATAGAGGGACGCCACATGCGGCTCGAACACTGCGGGACGCTCTCTAGGGACCAGCCCCCGAACGCGCTCCGCCAGCGCTGCGATGTGGCTCGGCGTCGTGCCACAGCAGCCGCCTACCGCCGTGACACCGTAGTCCTTGACAAAACTCTCGTGGAAGCCTGCCAGCTCGTCCGGCGTCAGGTCATAGACAGTCTGGCCATCGACGTTGCGTGGCAAGCCGGCGTTCGGCAGCGCGAGGACGAGTCGCGTCGCTCGCTCCCCGAGGAACTTCACGTGCTCGCGCATGAGGTCCGGACCGGTCGCGCAGTTGAGCCCGATCGCGTCCACCGGCAAGGCCTCGATGGTAGCCACGGCCGCCGCCACGTCCGACCCGACCAACATCGTCCCGGTGGTCTCGATGGTCACGGTGACGAAGATCGGCACCTCGCGCCCCTCGATCTCCATCGCTTCCCGACAGGCCGACGTCGCGCACTTGACCTGCAAGAGGTCCTGGCACGTCTCCACCTGCAAGACGTCGACGCCACCCTGAAGCAGTCCGCGCGCCTGCTCCTGGTAGAACGCATGGAGGTCATCGAAATCGACGTGCCCCAACGTCACGAGTCGCGTCGTGGGCCCCATCGAACCAGAAACGAAACGCGGCCACGTCGACGTCGAGACCTCGTCGCGAACACGACAGGCGATCTCCGCCGCGAGCCGGTTGAGCTCGAGCGCACGGCGCTCAAGGTCATATTCCGCCAAAACCAACGCGGTCGCGCCAAAGGTGTTGGTCTCGACGACGTCGGATCCAGCCGCATAGTACTTACGATGGACTTCCTCGATCACATCGGGGCGCGTCGCTACGAGGATCTCGTTGCATCCTTCGTTCCCTTCGAAGTCCGCATCCGAAAGATTGGCCTCCTGCAGCATGGTGCCCATGGCACCATCCCAAACGAGCACGCGTTGCCGCATCGCCCCCAAGATCGGAAAACGTTCGGCCCGCGCAGTCGGCTGGAACGCCGCTAGCGCCCCACGGTTCTGACTCATCGGTCTCGCCTCACTTGCGCCCGTGCGCGACTAGGATGGGAAGCTGCGGCGAGCGCGCATCATGCCCGCGTCGCTCGCACACCAGAACTTCGAACCCGGCGGCGCTCAACCACTTGCGCAGCATGGCCGGTGTAAAGCCGAGATGTCGGTGACCATACTCGGCCTGGATGCGCCGATCCTTGTGCTTGCCCAGCGTCAGCAAGAGACACGCACCGTTCGGGCGCAACAACTGGGCCGCCGCAGCGATGACCTGGGCCGGCCGATCGGCATATTGCAAACTCTGCAAGAAGAGCACGGAGTCCGCACAACCGTCCTCGAGCGGCGGGGCGTGCATGTCGCCGAGCAGAAAGCGAACCTTGCGAAAACGTCCGCTCCGCGTGGCGGCCATTCGCCTCTTCCCGGCAGCGATCATGCCCTCATGCTGGTCCAAGCAGATCAGCGAACGACAGGCGGGCGCAAGGAGCTCGAGCAGCGAACCGTCGCCGGACCCCATATCGATGCAGTCACCGAGTTCGAGGAGCGTCGAGAGGCCGACGGCGAGCGTCTCGAAACTGCGCCCGGGCACGTAGCGACGATCGAGCGAACCGGCCGCGCGATCGACCCAGGACCCGCCCTGGCGCGCGAGCACAACACGCTCCATCCGCTCGCGATCCGCGACGAGCACCGGGTCTTCGGCCAATTGCTCCTCGAGCAGATCCCAAAACCGCCGTTCGCCGTTGGCCAAAGCCGCTGCGCCGAGCCTATAGAATGACCGGGTCCCATCCCGGCGATCTTGCACCAATTCTGCCTCGCGAAGACGCGCGAGCTGGCTCGATACGGTCGACTGCCCCTGCGCCAACGCCGACGCAAGCTCGCCTACGGTCAGCTCCTCGGCGGCGAGCAAGTTGAGCACACGAATCCGCGTCGGGTCCGCCAGCAGCCGGAGTCGATCTGTGATCGAAGAGAGGTCGTCCATCGATATATCGTGATACAGCGATAGATTGACCGAGTCAAGGTGGGCCCCCACAGAGGCCGGTGACGAATGGCGCGGTCAGTTGGAAGCCAACCGCTTTAGCCACGCATCCACCCACGCCTGTCGGCTTCCGCTCAAACTGCCGGGATCGGGCGTTCCCTCGATGCTCAGCCTGCCGACGATTGCCTTGAGTTGCTTTTCGAACGTACGGACCACGTGCATGACGAACGCACCACGAGCCTCGACCGACTCGACATCGAGCTCGGCGATCTCGTCGTTGCGCACCAGCATGCGAAGCGTATCGCCCTTCCGTTCGAATACGATTGGCTCTCCCGCCATCATCGCGGCCAACACGATCTGGATTTCGTCCTCGTGCAGCTCACGCAGGGCCTGCCCCTTGCCCCGCCGAACCGCTGCGAGCCGGGCCATCCCCGCTTCGAGGAAGGTCCCGCCATGCTCCTGGAGCGCGAGGCGCGGCGGCAGAGCGATCGACCGCTCGCGCCCGTCCCGCTGCGCGACTTGGTAGCCGATGCGCATCGAAATCGTGAAGTCACCGACGAGCTGGATGCGGTGGCACAGGGAACCGCCCCCCTCGACGACGAGCCGCCCGTTGTCACGGTCCATGGTCACCTTCGGTTTGCGTCCATCGATCCCCCGAACCGTCCAGTCGCCGAGTTGCGCATCCGCCGTCCAGTCGTAATCGATCCGCACGCGGCCACGCGGCAGCAACGTCACCTTGCCGCCGAGCTTGGGCATGCGCCCCGGGCTGAGGCAGAACGCGCGCTCGACCACGGCACGCGCAGCGTTCTGCACGAGCCAGCCGCCATCCTTGTCGCCGACCGCCCTGGGAAACGCAGCGACCAAGGTCTCGAGAATCGGCTTCGGATCGTCTGCGCCCTCGAGCGCCCGCCGAGCAACCCCCAGCGCACGGACCGCGACCACGAGAGAGGCGAACGGCGCGGCGAAATCGTTCGTCGGGTCGATCCCCGTCCGAGCGAGCAGCTTACGCAAGGCCGAGCGTTGTTGGGCCGGCAGCCGATCCAACTCGAGCGCAAGCATGAGCGACAGCGCATCTCGCCGATCCGCGTCCTCCGCAAGTCCGAGACTGCGGCTGCTCCGAACGAGCAGGTGCGGGGGCACATCCCAGATCGCGAGCTTGCGTCGCAGCTTGCCACGCACCGCGACGAACTCCATCGTGTCGTCGTCCCAAGCCGTGACCGTGTAGGCCCGATTGGTCGTGCGCCGCCCTCGGCGCTCCGGGATGAAGACCGACGGGCGCTGCGCCTTCGTCGCCGCCTTCGCCCAATCGGTCACCCACGCATCCAGCGCCCGCACGCAACGGAAGAGCCGCTTGCCCGCAACATCCGTGGTCCCTGCCAGACGCTCGAGCGCGGAGCCAATATCAAAACGCTCGAACTCCACTAGGGCACGCGCTACGACGACGCGGGACGGCACGGGTGGAATGGGCCGGGTCTCCCGGGGCTTCGTCCGAGCGGTGCCGCCAGCCGCGCGAGCCGTCGTCGCGCCGGCGTCCTTGAGCACACGCCCCGCAACGCCAACAGGATCTCGAACGAACTGGTGGAACCGATCTAGGAGTTGGACGCGCGTGTCGGCACCAAACACCGAGTTGAACGCCGCGATCCCATGCTGTCCGCGATACCCAGCTTGCAAGAGCTGGCTCAGCTGCTGGCGATAGTGGCCGCGAAACGCAAGAGCGAGAAACGCGACGACGCCGTAGCACGAGTCGTTCCAGGTTTCGACTTGCTCCAGCCGATCGGCCCGGCTGCCTCGGAGCGACCGCGTCGCCTCGAGGTAGGTCCGCAGATTGCGAAACCCAACCACAGCGAACGGGTGGTGCAGCCAAGATAGCCGCTTGTGCTCGACGAACTCGCAATGCATCGCCGCCGCGCCAGCCAGATCGCGGAGCCGTTCCCGGTCGAGCGTCCCGAAGCGTGGAACCTCGCCACGAAGCGCAAGGCGCAGCGGCATCGAAGCCAGGTGCTCCGCGAGCCCAGAGGCGAGCCAACCGCTCGGCCACGTGTCCCCGCCAGGCCCAAACGCATGCATCACCGCCGGCACGGCGGCCCGCAGAGCGCTGCGCAAAGAGTCGCGCATGGCGGCTGGCCGGTGGCTCGCCGCGACGCTGAGACCTCGCTCAGGAAGGAAGGAATCCAGCCCCAGCGCGTCCGGCGCGACCTTGCGAAGATCCGCAGCGTCCTGCAAGAGCCAAAGCGGCAGCAAGACCGCGCGGCGCTTCAGACCGAGCGGCCTCGCGAAACGCTGCTCATAGGCCGCGAGAACCGCGTTGAGAAAGCGTCCGTGCACCGCCGCGACCGCCGCCGCAACCGACCGATCCGCGTGCTCGACGAAGACGACGAACGGCAGCGAATCGAAGCGCTTGAATGAAAGAGCGCGAAACGTCGCGGCCGTACGAAAACTAGCTTCGAGGGCGGCCGCTGACTGTGGCGCATCTGACTGTGGCGTAGGTGATTGGGGCGCCGCCGGAAGACCAACAACCATCGCCACACCGAATGTGAGGTCCAGACATCTCATGGCAAGCGCGATTGTAGCGCGCGAGCCAAAACCGAATAGCGGCGCCTCGCCAAATGTCGAACGCGAGCGCCAAGGGCCCGCGTCATCGCTCGGCGGACATCAGGACCGGCGTCATATCGATGTAGTCGCACGACACCAGGTCGTAGCGAATGCCGTTATGTTCGCCGACGAAGCCGGACACCAGATCTCGACCGTGCAGATGGCCATAGATGCAGCGCTCGACGCCGGCCGCCTCGAGCAACGGAACAAAATCGGTCACGAGTCCGAACGAGTACAGCGGCGGATAGTGAATCAGCGCCCAAAGGCGATCATAGTCAAAACGCTTCTCGGCATCCTGGATCGATAGCTTCAAGCGACCGAGTTCGCGTTCGTAGACCTTGCGGTCCTGAGCCGAGTAGGTCGCGCCAGCACGCTCGGTGCGACCCGGCGGATTCCAGCCGCGCGTGCCGACCACACAGGTCCCGTCAGGCAGCAGAAAGGCGTCGTTCTGCAGGATCCGAATCGACGGCGGCAGGATCGCCTCCACCTTGCTGCGGCTGCTCCACCAGTGAGCATGGTTGCCCTTGATCATGAGCTTCTCGCCCGGTAGAGAATGGACGAACGCCAGGTCGGGCTCGACCTCCTCGAGGCGCATGCCCCAGGAGAGGTCGCCGCCCATCAACACCCAGTCGTCGTCGGTCACCAGGTCGCGCCAGGCGGCCTCGACTTTTTGCGCGTGGTTGGCCCAGGCCGGACCGAAGATGTCCATCGGCTTGTCGCTACCGAAGGAAAGATGCAGGTCACTGATGGCAAAGATGCGCATGGCTGGCAAGTTGGGCGACCGGCAACCCGCCAATCGATTCTCGTGAAGACCCTCTCTGCATACGTCCGAACTGCTCCGTTGACAACGGCAGAACTCCTAGCGTTCGCGCTTGCGTTCAGCGACCGCCTCGCGCTCGACCACGCGACCGACGTTTCGCATGGCGACCTGCACCCGGAAAACATCCTGTGGGACGGGGATCAAACCGTCGAGTTCGCCGAGCGCGGAGAAGACTCCAGCGATGTCGGCTACCTCGCGCCGGAACAGTGCGGCGCCCCCGGCGAGCTCGGCCCACGCAGCGACGTGTTCGCTGCCGGGACGATTCTCTACGAAGCGGCAACCGGCGAACATCCGTTCGCCGACCCAACGAGCCACGACGACACGGCGTGGATCGCCAACATTCGCAGCTACACTCCAAGGCCGCCTGGCCATATCCGCTCCGAACTTGCCGTGGAATGGGACGGCATCCTTGCGTGTTGCCTGCACAAGGAAGCCAACCAGCGTTTTGCCTCGGCGCTCGATCTGCATGCGCAGATTCGGCGCCTCCAAGTCTCCGGCGGAACTCCACGCAAGAATCCGTTTCAACCCCGCTGGGGCCGGATCGTAGCCGCCGCCATGCTCGTTGTGGGCACCCTCGGCGCGCTCGTCTGGTGGCTCGTATGAACGCCGCCAAAGCGACGCTCATGTACGCGCTCGCGACGCTCGCGGTCGGCGCCTACCTGCTGCTGTTCGAGATCGGCCAACATGGTCGCACGCTCGACGACAAGGTGCAGCGCGACCGCGGCGCCGCCACGCTGCGCTACATCGCGACGCTCGACCGGGCCAACCTTCCGTCGGTCACCAACCTCGAGGATTTTTCGCGCGGCGATCCGCTCTATGGCCCGCTGGGCGCCACCGTCGCGGTCTGGCTCGGCCGCCGTATCGCGCCGTGGATCGGCAATCCAGAGGACGACCGCCACCTGGAGTTCAGTGCCGGCCTTAGCTGCTGGTTCCTTGTCTGGCTGTTCTCGGTGCTGCAGTTGGGTCGACACGTGCTCGGCACGACCCTCGGGGGCGCCAGCGCGGGCGCGGCGCTGCTGGCCATGCCGCGCATCGCCGGCATGGCTACGTGCAACCCGAGCGACCTGCCAGCCGCGGCGTGCGCCACGTTCGCCGTTTGGATGCTGGTGCGCTGGCTCGCCGCACCAAAGATTCAAGCCCTCGTGCTCGTCTGCCTGGGGTTCGCCAGCGCCGCGGCGGTCCGCCCGCAGAACGGTGGTCTTCTGCTCCTGGTCGGAATCGTCTTCGTCTGCGCTGCGCGACGACGGAAGAGCCTGCCGCGCATCCCTGCGTGGCACTTCGTTTTCGCAACCGTCGTGACGTACGGTTTCTGGATCGCATTGTGGCCCGACTTCTGGACAAGACCGTTCTCCGGCCCGTTGGAAGTCGTCAGCGGGTTCCTGCGCGAAGGCCATCGCTACACGCAAGGAACCCTCTGGTTTGGTCAACCAGCGCACGGACCGTGGCTCTACCCGCTCGTCTGGCTCGGCATCACGACACCGCTATGGATCCTCGCGCCGGCAATTCTTGGCGCCGTCACCTGCCGCCGCAATGCGCTGGCTGTCGGGCTCCTCGCGTGGTTCGTCGTCTCGGCCGGAAAACACCTCTCCGGGCTCGGCAACTTCGGTGG
>CAYSWE010000060.1:0-14287 GCA_964434515.1 uncultured Phycisphaerales bacterium
AGAACCGCTCGTGGTAGCCCGAATCCACCTTCGCGGATGCCATACTTTGCGAACAGTTTGCCCTTGGGATCGCAGACGCCCCAAAGCGACGGCGGCGGCGACTTGCCCAGCGAGCGACGCAGCGATGACTCGGAGATGCGATCGCCGGCGACGACGACGACCCGCAGGCCGAGTCGGCCGAGCGTCGTCGCCACGTGACGCGCGTAGGCCATGGTCGGCATCTGGCGCTCCTGGGACTTGGTCCAGAACAGTAGCAGCGTCGGCGTGCCAGGCTGCGCCAGCCGGATCGGCGTGCCGTGCGCCCAGCGCCCGGCGTCGAGTTCCGGCGCGCGGAATCCAGAAAACGTATTGCCCGTACGTAGGCTCGCGTCCTCGCGGATCTTGGCCATGGCGAGCTCACGCTCGATGCGCGCCGCAGGGTCGTGCGGATCCCGCGCCAGCAGTCGGATGCCGCGATACGACGTGTTGCCCTCTCCGGTCAACAGGCCGAATCCGCCGCGCAGTACGGCGTCGTTGGGGAACTCGAAGGTGCGCACCCAAAGCCCATCGAGATAGAAGTCGAGGTTCTTGCCGGCGACATCGGCGCGCAGCTTGTGCCAGCCACGCGCGAGTTCGACCTGTCGATGATCGAGGGTTTCCCAGGCGCCTCCGTGGTTCGCCGCGAGATCGAGGTAGCCCTTGGGATGCAGCAGCAACGCGAGGAAGTTGGTGGTGTCCTTGAGGCCGAAGCACAGCCCGGCGAGCTTGACCTTGCCCTCCTCGATCCAGATCTCGGTCTCCAGGCTGAAGTCACCGGCGAACGCGACGTCGCAGGTCAGGGCGCACGTCGTGAACTCATCCTTGCGCTTGCGCTCCGGGCCCGGTTCGACATGCGCGCGAATCTCGCGACCGTAGGCCGCATAGCGATTCGCACCGTCGGCCGACCAGCCTTCGAGCGAGTGCTCGTTGTAGGCGAGCTTCCAGTGCGCGAGTGTCTTGCCCGTCTTGCGCGCGATCTCGCGATAGAGATCGAGAGCCTCGGGCACCGCAAACTGTCCGCTCATCTGCTTGGCAATGGTCATGGCCATGAGCGGCAAACCGCGCGCCAGGTAGTCCCGCGCTAGGGCGAGCCCCTCGCTGCTAGTCTTCTGCTGCAGTCGTCGATAGCGCTGCACCAGGGGATCGAGTCGGAGCGCCTTGTCGCGCGCCACGTTGTAGCGGCCATCGGTCTCGGCGAGGCCGCGCTGCTCGAGTTCCGACGCCAAGTCCCGATAGAGTGCCGCCGCTCGGTCGTTAGCGTCGCGAGACTCACACAAGCGTGCCAGTCGCCACAGAATGTCCGGGTTGTCGGGCTCGGCCAACCACGCATCCTCGAGCAATTCGAGCGCGCCCTCTTCGTCCTTCTTGGCGAGCAAGCTGTCGGCTTGGGCGAGCAAGGTCTTGGCCTTCGCTGACCTCCCGATCTGTAGATCGCGCAGATCGAACAACCACTTCTTCCAGATGTCGTTGAGCGCGTCGATCGTCTTGACCGGCGAGCGCTTCCCCGCGAGCACTGTGGTTTCGAAATGCCCCACGGCGTCGCGTGGCTGCTTGCCACGAAACGACGCGTAGTAGTCATGCAGCGCCTCGCGGTAGACCAGGCGCCCCTCGTCGTCGCGGTAGTTGTGCAGGAAGTAGACCACGCCCCAGGTCGGCGCGTACCACGGCGGCCCCCAGCGGTAGTGCCCCTCGACGACCATCCGGAAGGTCGGGGCCCGCTCGGGGTTGCCCGTTCCGTCTTCCTGGATTCCCTCGGTGGGGCTTTTCATCCAGCCCTTCTCGAGGCGCGCAACCAAAGGAAAGAGCCGATGCCCCGGCACGCGATTCCAGCGCACGGAGCCGTTCGACAGGATCTCGCAGCCTTCGAAGAAACTGGCGAATGCCTCGTTGAGCCAGCCCGGGCAGCTCGGACTGGTCAGCGAAACGAAATGGTGCGCGGCCTCATGGAACAACACGCCATACATCCGCCGGATCGACTCCTTGCCGCTGACGCCGCCGACATAGGTCTCGACAGCGTCGCCGATGAAGTGCCCGGCCGACCAACGGACCGGATTGCGTCCGAGCTCGAGGTACTCATCACGGCTCTTGAAGATGCGAATCTCGATCTTGGCGATCTTTCCGCCGTCCTCCTTGTAGTGGAAGAAGCGGCGATAGAAGAGGTTGACGTTCTCCATGGCGATGGACGACGTCATCAACACCCGGTAGCCCGCGTTGGTTCGGTAGCGGTAGTTGTCGGTTTCGAGTTTCCACGCCTGCTTCCAGTCCGTGTGCTTCTTGTTGCTCTTGGTGACCCACGCTTCGCTCTTGCCAAAGGTCGGGTCGCCACCGGCGTAGACGTCCGCGACGGCGACATCGGACCCGCCCGTCTTGCGGATGCGGCGCATGCCCGCATCGGCGCGCGCGTCCAACGGGTCGACTTGCTTTGCGTGCGCCAGAAGCGCCAGCGCCGAGTGCATGCGCTTGTGCTTTTCGTGTTCCTTGGCGATCGCCAATAGCTCGGTGATGTATCGCTTGGTGAGCTTCTTGTATGCGCCTGTCTTGGGGTCCAGCGCCGCCAGCCGATCGGCGACCTCGCGTGCACGAGCCTTGGTCTCTTTGCTGCGGGCAGCAACATCGACGAACCGATGCAGGAGCCACACCGCGGCGTCCTTGTCGCCCTGCTTCTCGGCGATCTGCGCCGCCACGGCGAGCGCATCCAGGTGAAACTCGTCGCGCTCGAGCGCTGCGTCGATGGCGGTACGGGCCTCGGTGAGGTCGCCGGCGGCGAGCTTCGCACGGGCGGTTTGGATATAGGTCGCGACGTTCGGGTTCTGCGTGCGCGGCGCTCGGAGGATGAGGCTTGCGGTCAGGCAGGCCAGAAGGAGCCCGGCGATCTTTGGTTTCTGCAAGATGGTTCTCGGTTGCAGGGTTGTCCTGGGGGCTGTCGATGGCGGGGCGACTCAGACGCGTCCGAGCGCCTGAATCCGACTCGAATCGATCAGGTCGAGGTCGAGCATCCAGTCGAACGCGGCCTTGATCGCCATCTCGATGGGATAAGACGCATACGACAGCTCTTCCTCCGCCTTTCGCGACGAATACCACAAGTATCGCGGCGAGCTGCGCAGGACGGCCGCAGTTACTGGGGGTTTCATGGGGCGGAAGATTTCCCAGAAGCTCGCGAGCCGTGCCATGCCCAGCGCCACGAAGCGCGGGATCGCGAAGCGCGGCGGGCGTTGTGCCAAGACCGCACAGATCTTCCCGATCAGTTCGCGACCCGTGAGGTTTTGCCCGCCGAGGATGTAGCGTTCGCCGGTGCGGCCGCGCTCGAGCGCTGCCGCGCAGCCAGCCGCGACGTCACGCACGTCGGCGAAGCAGACACCGCCCGCCGGGCAGAACGGCAGCTTGCCGTAGGCGACCGCCTCGAGCAGCGAGCCCGCCGCCTTGCGCCGATCGCCGGGACCGAACATGGACGCCGGGTTGACGATCACCGCGTCGAGCCCGCGTCGGACCTGGGCTTGGATCGCGAGCTCGGCGTCGTGCTTGCTGTCCGAGTAGGGAATGTTCAGCCGCCGGAAGTTGTAGGGCGCGGTCTCGTCGAGCGTGGCTTGCGAGTTGGAGTAGCCGACCGCTGAGGTGGACGACACGTGCAGAAAGCGCCGGACGCCCTGCTGACGCGCCAGGCTGGCGAGGCGCTCGGTGCCAGCGACGTTGATTTCGAACATGCGCTGCCGGTCGCGCTTGTCGAACGACACGAGCGCGGCGAGGTGCACGACGCCATCGACACCGCGCAGCGCGTCGCGCAGCACGCCCTCGTCCTCGAGCGTTCCGTCGACACGCTCATGCGGAAGGCCCCGCAGATTGCTTGCTGTCGCGCCCGGCCGGATCAGGCAGCGCAGCGCGTAGCCACGCTCGTGCAGCACGCGCGTCAAGCTCGAGCCAACGAAGCCTGTGGCGCCGGTTACGAGGAGGTGATCCATAGCGAATGTCGGACGAGTAGCGGCGCGCGCGGGGTTGGCCCCGAATATCCCATCTCAAGGGCCGGGCCGCAACACGTCGATAGGGAGCTATGCCGCGTGCGCGATCCGCCGCCGCAGGAGTAAGGGAGTATCCGATGCTGGACTTGGACAAGTCGGTTTCGTTCTACGCGACCGCCCTCAAAGGGGTCGTGGCGCGGCAGCAGGTGGCCGCGCACAACATCGCGAATCAAGACACGCCGGGATACAAGACCAAGGAAGTTCACTTCGCGGCCGTGCTGAGCGACGCCATCGACCGCGGGCAAGATCTCGGCGATGTCAAGTTCGACGTCACCGAGGCGGAAGGTCTCGAGATGAACAACCGTGGTAACAACGTTCACCTCGAGCGCGAGTGGATGCAGATGGAGGAAGCCAAGCTGCTCCATAGCATGCTGACCCGCGCGGCCGGCGGGGTCTTCCGCGGCCAGCTTGCCGCGATCCGAGGACGTTGATCATGGATCGTCTCTTTGCTGGGTTTGCATCTTCGGTGGCGGGTATGGCCGCCGAACGCAAGCGGATGGAGGTCATCTCCGCCAACCTTGCCAACGCCAACACCGTGGGGCCGAACGGGCCATACGTGCGCAAGTCGGTGGTGTTCGAGGAAGTCCTGGGCAAGGCAAACTCGCGATTTGGCGGCGTCCAAGCTGTGCATGTCTACGACGACACGGTCAGCGAGCATCCGCGCGTGCTCGACCCCGGGCATCCCTACGCCGACAAGGAAGGGTATGTGACGCGCCCCAACGTGCAGGTCATGTTCGAGATGGTGGATCTCATGATGGCGCGCCGGGCCTACTCGGCCAACTTGGCGGCGTTCCAGAGCTGGCGCAGCATGCTGCGTGATGCCATCTCGTCGATCGGTCGACGGTAGCCGCCATGACGACCCTAGGACCAATCGATCCGCGCCAGGAACCACTCGGAAACCTCTCTGCTCGCATCGAGCCAGGAGAGGGGCGGCGCGCTGGAGCTGCTTCCGGCCCGGGCTTCGCGGAAATGCTCGGCGACGGATTGATGCGGGTTTCCGAGCTGCAGGGCGAGGTCAAGCAGAAGACGCAGGACCTCGTGACCGGCAAGACCGACGACGTCCACGGCGTCTTGTTGGCCATGGGCAAGGCCGAGGTCGCGTTCACGATGATGCTCGAGGTTCGCAACAAACTTGTCGATGCGTGGCGCGAAGTGACGCGCATCTCGGTCTAGCCGTAGCCTTAGCATGCCTGTCTTCCTGTCCGAGTTCGTTGGCCAACTCAAAGAGATCTGGAAGCAGCTCTCTGGCTCTCAGCGACTGACCGTCGCGGCGGTCGTTGCGGCGACGCTCGTGGGCCTCTCGGCGCTGGTCTGGATCGGCACGCGCCCGGACTACATTCCGTTTGGCAATCAGTTCACCGGATCCGATCGGGTGGCCGTCGTCAGTGCCTTCGAGGAGGCGAGCATCGACTTCCGGCTTGCCGGCAATCTGCTCGAGATCAACGCTGCGCAGCAGAGCGAAGCTCAGGCCGCCCTGGTCAAGCGCGGTCTCACGTCGGGAGATTCTTCGAGTGATCCGGGCGATGGTCTGCTCCCGGACAAGGAAACGCGCCGGTTTCAGTTGCAGCGACGACGCACCCGATCGATCGAGGCTACGCTGCGCAAGCTCCGCGGCGTACGCGCGGCCAGCGTTCTCATGAACGAACCACCCGCTGCGCTCTTCGTGAGGGATCGCCGGCGCAAGACTGCCACCGTCATGCTTTCGCTGGTCGACTCCGCCAAGTTTCGCATCACCGCGGAGCGGGCCCTGTCGATCGTCACCAAAGGGCTCGGCATTGCGCGCGAGGACGTGGAGATCACTTCGAGCGATTTGCAGGCGCTCTCGTCGGCGTCGAGCGGTGCCGGCGGTCGCTATGCGACGCACTTGATCCTGCAGGCGCGCGCCTCGCAGATCTTGACGGCAAAAGCGAAGGCTTACCTCGACACCGTGTGGCCGGGCAAGACGCACGTTGCGGTCAACGTCGAGTACGACAACAAGGTCATCAATCGACACAAGAAGCTCATCAGCGAGACCAAGGTCCTGAAGGGCGAGACGAGCTACAAGTCGAGCGACTCCCAGCCCAAGGGAACGGGCGGAGACCCCAATGGAACCGGGACCTCATCCGGGGCCTCGGCAGCGACCGGTGGGAGCGCGGCATCGTCGTCGACGTCGACGGTCAAGCACACCGACAAGCAATACGAACCCATCGTCGGCGAGGAGACGGTCGAGGCGTTGGCCCCGGACCTTCTCCGCATCAGTGTCTCGTTGTCCGTCGATCGCTCGCTCGACGCGAACAAGGCGGAAATCGTCGAGCTGGTGAAGGGTGCTGTCGGATGGCAGGAAAAGCGTGACCGGCAGTTCACCGCGTCCGTTGTCGAGTTCCCGGACATCGAGGAGATGGAGCAGGGCGGCGGTGTGCTCGACATGGTCAAGCGCTACTTGCCGATTGGCGGCCAGGTCATCTCGGTCTTGCTCGTCCTCCTGTTCCTCCGTGGTCTGCTCAAGCGGTCCAAGGCCGAGACGCGCGCAGCTTCCACAGCAGCGAGCCGTGAATCGAAGGACGAGGATCCCGCCCGGGCGAGCCGCAGCATGCGCCGCCAAATCGAGAAAGCCGTCGAGCAGGACCCGGCCAGCGTGTCGCGCCTGCTCGAGGCATGGCTCTCCGACAAGTCGGAGGTCTCGTGAGCGAAGGGCTGACCGAACCGCAAAAAGTCGCAGCCTTGTTGCTGGCGATCGACCAAGACCTCGCGGCCAACGTCATGCGGAATATGGGGGAAGACCAGGTCGAGCTCGTCGCCCGCGCGATGAAGGAGCTCGAGGAAGTCGCCGTCGATGACAGTGACCTGCGATCCGTGTTCAGCGAAGCTGTGACGCGGATGACCGGTGGCGGTCTGGCGCTCGGTGACGTCGGTGGCGTGATCAAGAAGGTCATCCTCAAGGCGTTCGGCGACTCGCGTGGCGGGGACCTGATCGACAACGTGCAGAAGCACACGCTGGCTACCAAACCGTTCGCAGTGTTTGAGCAAGTTCCCCCCGAAGAGCTCGCCGGTTTGCTGGGCGACGAGCATCCGCAGATCGTGTCGGTGTTCTTGGGCCATGTCAGCACGGACAAGGCCAGCAGGGTCGTCGCGTGTCTTCCAGAAGCGTTGCGTGGGGATGTACTGCACCGCATCGCGACGCTCGGCAGATCCTCCCCCGAGGTCGTGCAGCGCGTCGTCGACGTGATGCGTCAGAAGGTCAAGCAACTCGGACTCTCAACCTCTCGCTCCGAGCCCAAGGCGTGGGTCAAGAAGGCCGCGCATATCCTCAACCAGGTCACCGGCGAGAAGGAGATCCTGGAGCAGATCTCCAACCAGAACGAAGAGGTCGCCAACGAGATCCGCGAGCAGATGTTCACGTTCGACGACCTGGCCAAGCTCGACAAGAAATCGATGCAGAAGATCCTCGGTTCGGTCGACACTGCCGTGTTGGCTCTGGCGCTGAAGGCGTGCTCGTCGGAGGCGGAGGCCGCGGTGTTCGACAACCTCTCCAAGCGAGCTCGCGACATGGTCGTGGACGAGCGCGACGCGAAGGGGCCGGTTCCGCTCAGCGAAGTGCTCGACGCGCAGCGTGAGATCCTGGATCAAGTTCGCCAGCTCATGGAGTCCGGCGAAGTGCTCGTCGCCGGTGGTGCCGGAGAGCAGCTCGTATGACCGCGCACCGACTCAGGTTTGCGAGTCCACTACGCGGGATTCGCTTGTGCGATCCCGCTTCGGGCCTGCGCCAGCCGGCGGGTGAGTCCGCGCGGACTTGCGATCCACTGGGCGACATCGACCGAGCCGAAGGCCGCGTTCGCGATGCCGTGGCGACGCTTCTTTGCCGTGTGACCCAGGCAATCGACGGGCTCGACGCCGCGCAGTCCGCGCGCTTGGACGAGGCCACGGCGTGGATCACCGAGCTGGCGCTCGGGCTGGCGGGTGCCGTTCTCGGCGTGGAACTCGACGCTGGACGCTACGATCTCATCGGGGCCGTTCAGGAATGCCTCGAGCGTGCAGTCGTCGGGGCGCGTGATGAGCCGATCGTGATTCGTGTTCACCCGGACGACATGCCAGCGGTGCTCGGTTCCAGTGATCGACTGAGCGCTGCCCGGGAGCTCCGCTTTGAGGAAGACTCAGCGATTCCGAAAGGCTCGTGCCGTGTGGAGACACCGGCGGGTTCGGTCCTGCATGAACCAGCTCGGGCGCTCGAGCATCTGGTTGAGCACGTGCGGGAGCGCAGTGCATGACACTCCCCGACCTGGCGGCACTCCTGACCGGTGCAGGCGGCCGACCGCACCCAGAGCAAGTCGGTCGCGTCGCCCGCCTGCGCGGTCTGGCGGTTGAGGCAACGGGGCTGCGCGCGGCGCTTGGTGAACTCTGTCGCTTGCAGACCGCCGAAGGCGTGATCCCCGCCGAGGTCGTTGGTTTCGGCGACGGGCTCGTGATGCTCATGCCGATCGGCGAGATCGCCGGCATCGTCGCGGGCGACGCCGTGGTCTCGACGGGTCGGCCCCTGACGGTGCGAACGGGCGCGGCGACGCTTGGTCGCGTGCTCGATGGGCTTGGCCGGCCCATGGACGGGCTTGGCCCGATCCTCGGAGTGGAGCGCGTCGTCTCTGCCACGGGGCCGTCGGCGCTCGCCCGGACGCCGATTCACGAAACCGTCGAGACGGGTATCTCGGCCATCGATGGCTTCCTCACCTGCGGTCAGGGCCAGCGCATCGGCATCTTCGCCGGTTCGGGAGTCGGCAAGAGCACCTTGCTCGGGAACATGGCCCGCGATTCGAGCGCCGACGTGAACGTCATCGCGCTCGTCGGCGAACGTGGTCGCGAGGTGAATGAGTTCCTTGTCGATGTGCTCGGTCAAGAGGGGCTGGCGCGCTCGGTCCTCGTCGTCGCGACCAGCGACGCTGCGCCACTCCTGCGCTACAAGGCAGTGTTCACGGCTGTAACCCTGGCCGAGTCGTTCCGCGACGAAGGCAAGCATGTCCTCTTCATGATGGATTCGGTCACGCGCTTCGCCGCCGCGGCGCGCGAGATCGGACTGGCCGCGGGCGAGCCGCCGACGCTGCGTGGCTATCCACCGTCGTTCTTCGCCACACTACCGCGCGTCGTCGAGCGTCTTGGCTGTGCGGCCCAGGGATGCATCACCGGGCTCTTGACCGTTCTTGTCGAAGGAGATGACTTCAACGAGCCGGTTTCCGACACCGTGCGCGGTCTGTTGGACGGGCACATCGTGCTAGACCGCCGGATCGCCGCGCGCGGGAGCTTTCCGGCGATCGACGTTCTGGCCTCCGTCAGCCGATTGATGCCACGCCTCGTCGATGCCGAGCAGCTCGCCCGCGTGCGTGAGCTCCGCGCATTGCTCGCCGCCTACGAGGAGAGCCGGGACTTGATTCAGGTCGGTGCCTACCAGGCCGGCGCAGATGCACGCCTCGATCAGGCGATCGCCCTGGTTCCTGAGATCGAGAGCCTGCTCTATCAAGGCCACGAACGACGCTCGTTCGACGTGACGGCCGATCGCATTCGTCAGCTTGCGCAGGCCATGGCTCACGCCGCGCCACTGCACATGCCGATGAACTCGACAGGGATTCCGACAGGTATGGTGAGATGAAGCAGTTTCGATTCTCCCTCGCGGCCGTCCTGAAGTTGGCCAAGCGACGTGACCAGGCGGCCCAAGCGGCGCTCGCGCGTTGGTCGGCCGAACTCGCTGCACTCCGGGCCCGCGAGCGCATGCTCAAGGCAGCGACCTTGCAGGCTTCCCGCGACGCGTCGCTTGCTGGGCCGACCAGTGCGCTCTCGGCGGCCTACTTCGCCTCGCTTACCGCACAGCGCGTCGAGTCGGCAAACGGGATCTCCCGCGCCGGTGCAGAACGGCGTCGCGCTCGCACCGACTGGATGGCTGCGCGTCAGCGCCGCCGCTCGCTCGAGCGTCTCGAGGACGCGCGGCGGGAAGAATACCGCAGCGAGATGTTTCGTCAGGAGCAGCGCGAGCTCGAGCAGCTCTCGGCATGGAGTGAGGGCGGACGATGAACAGCGTCATTGCAGGTATGGCGGCGGCCGCCGCCGGCCTCACCGTATTTGGTGGGTCTGTCATTGGAATGTTGGCCCTGTCCGGACGGCTCAACCCGGACGGTGTAAGGAATGTTCCTGTGCTCAATCGGATGATTCCCGAGTCGGACCCGGACATGGCCAAGTCGACCATCGCCGCCGATGCTACGGCTGCATCCTCGGGCGGCGTGACCGAGGCGACCATGAAGCAGGAGCCGAAGTCCGCGATCCAGAAGAACCGGATCAAGCGCAAGAGCCTCTTCACGCTCCAATCGATCGCTGCGCCGACCACCAAACAGGAGATCGACGGGTTCTATGATAAGGCCAAGCGACGCCTGGCGGCGGTCGAGCGCGAGCGCGCCTCGCTCGAGAAGCGCCAGTTCGAACTGAAGCTGCGCGAGCAGGATCTGGAGCAACGCCACAAGACTCTGCGTGAGTTTATGGACAGCGTCGAGCGCAAGGTCGAAGAGCTACGGGCGCTGCGCACAAAGTTCGAGGCCGACATCACCATGCTGCGCGCGGCCGAGGTCAAGAATGTGCAGCGTCAGGCCACCCAGCTCGGCGCGATGGAGCCTGAGACCGCCGCGCGCTATCTCACGGAGCTTGGGCCCGACCAGGAGGATCTGGCCATCAAGCTCCTCGTGTCCATGGAGGTCGAGCAGGCTGCCGAGATCCTCGCTGCCATCGATCCCAAGCGCGGCGCACGCCTGGTCTCGCGCGCGACCAAACTCCTGCGCGAGAAGTAGCGACGGCGACGGCTCGGTCGTGGCGACGAGATAGCTACTGCCGACAGTCGGTCGCCGTCCCCGGACGATCGGGACTCCTGAAGCGGGGGAGTCGCGGAGTTTGGGAGTAGTGCGGGCCGATGGATATCGCATCGCTGATCGGGGTCTTGTTGGGGTGGGTGCTGATCTTCAGCGCCATCATGATGGGCGGGCCGCTCTCGATTTTCATCGATGTCCCGTCGCTGATGATCGTCATCGGCGGAACGATCGCCGCCAACCTCATGTGCTTCAAGCTCTCCTCCGTGCTTGGCACGTTCGGCGCGATGAAGAAGGTGCTGATGTACCCGCTTCCGACACCGACCGAGGAGATCGAGCGTATCGTCGGGTTCTCCAATCTGGCGCGTCGCGAGGGCTTGCTCGCACTCGAGGAGAAGATCGAAGAGATCGACGACGAGTTCATGAAAAAGGGCCTCCAGCTCATCATTGATGGGTTTCCGGGGGACACCGTGCGCGAGATCCTCGACATTGACATCGAGAATCAGATGGCGCGACACAGCGAAGGCAAGCGGCTATTTGACAACATGGGTGCGATGGCGCCCGCCTTCGGAATGATCGGCACGCTGATCGGACTGGTTCAGATGCTGCAGAACATGGACGATCCGAGCAGCATTGGTTCGGGAATGGCGGTTGCGCTCCTGACGACGTTCTATGGCGCGGTCACCGCCAACCTCATTCACATCCCGTTCGCGACGAAGCTGGGCAACCGATCGAAGGAAGAGGTGGAACTCAAGAACCTCATGGTCGAGGGAATCATCTCGATCCAAGCCGGTGACAAGCCTGCTTTGGTCAAGGAAAAGCTCAAGGCGTTCCTCTCGCCCCGGGCGCGGCAGAAGGTCGAGGCCAAGTAGGGCGTCGTGGGCAAGGCCGTCGAGGAAGAGGCACCAGAGGGCGCACCGGAATGGCTCGTCACGTTTTCGGACTTGGTTTCGCTGCTCGTCACGTTGTTCATCATGATGCTGACGTTCTCGACCCAGGAGACGCAAGACCTGGCCAAGGCGGTCGACTTGCTGAAGGGGTCGTTTGGCGTGTTGCGAGACGATCTGCGTGACACGCCGGACATGGCGGCGGCGCCGGACCTGCAACCCAACGTGAAGGGCGGGGTCACTCAGTTCGATCCCGACGTCGACCCCTCGGTGGAGAATCATGTTCGGGAACTCGAAGGCAAGATCTTGGACTCCCGACAACTCGACCAGGGGATCCGCATCGTTCCCGTGACGGTCACGGGGTTTGCGCCAGGCGACGACCGACCGTCGGTCGAGCTGGCCGACGAGATGCGGCGTATCGGGAGGATGCTGCGTCGGCACAAGGATCGCAAAATCCGCATCGAGGGGTTCGCGGACCCACGCTCGGACCGTCACAGTCCGGTCGGCGACCATGACGTTCTTGCGCTGGCTCGAGCGCGTCGCGTCGCCCGCTTGTTTGGGCTCGAAGGCGTGCAGTACGAGGCCATGGAGATCGTAGCGAAGGGGATCCGCGGCACGCGCGGCGACACCTCGACCGAGGCTGGCCAGGCCCGCAATCGCCGCGTCGAAATTGTCATCGAGCCGAAGCGCAAGAAGGCCGGCAGCAAAGCCGGCAAGAAGCGATAGAGCCAGGAGCGACGTCGTGGTCAAGATCGAGGAGGAGGAGCCGGCCGGTGTGCCCGCCTTCATGGCGACGTTCGCCGACTTGATGACGCTGCTCTTGGTCTTCTTCATCCTCCTGAACGTCTACGCCAAGGAGAAGCAGCACGGGCTGCTATCGGCGGCCTCAGGCGCGTTCTCGGCGGCGATCGGCCAGCGGCTGGGGGCGGGCGGACTCATCAACCGGTCGCAGTATCTCCAGCAGAATCAATACACGCGTCGGACGTTTCGGCACGACGATGGGTCGGGGGCGTCCGCACGGGATCTGCGTTCCGGCGATGAGGTCGAGATCGGTCGAAACCAAACCGAGAAGCTCGAGGCGACCGACCAGATCGAGCTCGCCGCTCCGTTTCGCTTTGGGCACGGCGAGGCGCGGCTCAATGCGAAGGGGCGAAAGTTCTTCGACGAATTATCCCGCGATCTTCGCGACGGGAACTTCATTGTCGAGCTACACGCAAGTGCCGGTTTCCATGAGGCGATGATGCCCATGGAGCTGGCAGCAGAGCGGATCCGTCGAATGACGGACTACCTGCGCCGCGTCGGCGTGACTGCGGAGCTGGAAATGCATGCCTCGGTTGCTTCTCGAGGCGCGGGATCCGAGTCGGGCGCTGCCGGTGGTGTCGTGATTCGCGTCACACGCCGCAGGTAGCCTCGCAACCTCCGGCGTCGCGGCGAGTTCGCCAACAGGGTTGGCGGGCGGAATGCCGATACGACCGCAAAGAGTGCGCGTACCGTGAAGCAAACGCGCGCCGCGGCCCAAGGGTGTTCAGGAGTCAAGATGGCCGACGCGAAGGAAGAGCAGGAACCAAAGAAGAAGGGCAAACTCGTCCCGGTCTTGATTGGTGTCGTCGTGGTCGTTGGCGCGGCCATCGGCGTCGTCGCCGTAACCGCTCCGCCGGCAAGCGAAGTCGAGGAGGTCGAGGTCGACCTCGACACGTTGCCGAGTCAGCGCTGCGAGGAGCCGTTCGATCTGACCTTCAATCTCGCCGGGAGCGGCGCCCGTGGCGTCGGCCGGCTCAAGTTTGCGTTCGACTACAAAGCCGAGGATCCGATCGCAGCCAAGGAGGCTGTCAAGCTTGGCCGCGCCAAGGCGCAAGGCGAACTCATGATCCTGCTGCTCGGCAAGACGCGGGCGCAGCTCGGTTCGCCCGAAGGTGTGATCACCGCGAAGCACGAGATTCAGGCGATCCTGCAGCGCGCGTTCTTTCCTGAGCAGGACGACAAAGCCAAAGGCAAGGCCAAGAGCAAGGCCAACGGTAAGCCCGCCGTCCGCGGCAAGATCACGGACGTCTATTTGACGGAGCTGCTGTTCCAGTGAACGAGCTGCTTTCGAATGAGGAGATCGATGCTCTGCTCGAGCTCTTCCAGAGCGAGGGCATACCGGAGGATCTCGCCAGCGACCTGGCGTTCGAGAGTTCGTCCGGCGAACGGAATGGCGGGCCCGTTTCGAGTCTGGACCTGCTCAAGCCGAACCGCTTCTCGCGCGAACAACTCCTCGTCCTCGAACGGATTCACGAGATGGTCGCTCGAAAGCTGGGCGGCACCTTGGCCGAACGCTTGCGACTTGACGTGACGTGTGACTGCGTCGCGGTCGAGCAGCTTCGCTTCTCATCGTGGATTTCACGCCTCGAGAATCCGGTGGGGGTCTACGTCATCGAGCTCGTGCCACTCGAGCATGCGGCCGTCATTACGGTGTCGTGTCGCTTTCTCTATGGCATTGTCGATCGAATCCTTGGTGGCACAGGTCGGTCGATTCCCGATCCGGGCGACTTGTCTGACGCCGAATACGCCGTCGCCGACA
>CAYSWE010000061.1:0-3622 GCA_964434515.1 uncultured Phycisphaerales bacterium
TACGCCCTGTTATGCCATCTGGGACGATCATGATTACGGGCCGAATGATGCCGATCGCGGGTTCGAGCTAAAGGACGACGCGCTGCAGACGTTTCGGCAGATCTGGGCCAACCCATCCTATGGCGCGCCGGAGCTGCCGGGAGTGTACTTTGCCTTTCGCCGGGGCCCGGTCGAGTTCTTCTGCATGGACGACCGCTTCTACAAGTGGGCGCGGAGCCGACACCACCCGAAGATTCCGGTCGCGACATCGACCATCTGGGGGCCGCGCCAGTTCGCCTGGCTTCAGGAGAGGCTTTTGGCAAGTACCGCACCGGTCAAGGTGATCGTGAACGGCACGCAGATCTTCGAGCGTGGCAACGTCGGCGAAGGTCACTGGCAAGAGGCCAAGGTCGAGAAGAAGCGGCTCGCTGATTTTCTCCGTGACAAGAAAATCTCCGGCGTCATCGTGCTGAGCGGCGACCGGCACCATCACGAGCTTATGCGTGAGCGCTTCGGCGGGAAGTGGATCTATGAGTTCACGAGTTCGCCCTTGCAGTACGGCCAGAGAGTCGGTCCGATCCCGAAAGAACGTTCCAACCCAACGCGAATCTGGGGCACGCGCGGCAACGGCTACGGCATCGTGACCATCGACGTGCGCGGACCTGGCGACGGAACAATCCAGTTCGAAGTGCGCGACGAACACAACGCGGTGCCGCCCTCGGGAAGCATCCGCTGCAAGACGCAGATTCGACTCCGCGATCTCACGTATCCCTGATTGGGCAACGGAAAGCGGCTCGCCCGTCGATACGATCAAGCCGTTCACTGATCGTGGCTGGAAGTACGAACTCCATCGCAAGCTCTGTGGCGCTTTCGGGCTCGGCTCGGGCGCATTGAAGTGGCATCCAGTCGAGCGCAGGCTGTTCGGCCCAATCCGTCTGAACTTGGCAAAGGCGTTCGGCTCGATAGCCTCCCCGGCGATGCGCAGCGATGCCTATACCGCATCGCGACCGCCGAAGATGGCCTCGCCTGCGTCGACTCGATGTCTTGCTGTATGGTAGGCGATCCGAGATCTCGACCGTTGCCGTCGTGTTCGAAGTCGGCGTGTGTGCCTCGGTTTCCAGATGCAGTTGGAGCCGTCGCACAGGACCGCGCCGTCTGGCTGGCTGCGCGCAGCATCATTGTCCAGGCGAAACTCCAGTGTGCTCTCGGCAGACCCAGGCGCGGCGGCATTCACGCTTGCGGGAACAATACTCCGCTCGACCTTGAAAGGTGGACGGTTGGAGTTGTAGAGCCCGACGAATTGTGCTATCTTCCCCGATTCAAGCCTGTAGGCGATTCAAGCCTGTAGGTGGTATGATTCGTTCCTTGGTCTTCTCGCTTTTCGCCTGCGTATTCGCTGCGTCGGCTTTGGTTCTGGGGGCTCGTAGCTATAACCCGCTCTGCTGCATGTGGGTCAGTAAGGGGGCTGGTGGGGTAATCCTCAAGAGTTGTGCGAACGGCAACTCATTCGTCTGCGAAGATTGCGTGTTCCCTGGTCCGAAGTGCGAGTTGCAGACCGACACGTCGACCGACCCGGACGCCACGATTGTTTGGTGTGGCTGTCCTGACCTTTCGAATGCGACAGTCTCTGACGCTTGTACTACCTGTGCCGGCGCCTGCCAGACGACAGTAAAGATTCTGCAAGACTCTAAGGTGGAGAAGATTTTCTGCACTGCTTGCCAGCTTACCGTGTGTCTTGTGGGACAGAATTGTAAGCCCGATCCCGGTGGATTATCGAACTCCTCTTCTCCCAACTTCTGCCAGTGTAGATGAGTTTATTGGAGGCTATCACGGTGTCATCGAGAGGTCGAGCGTTTCTTATCGTCGTCGTTCTGTCGTGCCTGTTTGTTGCGTGGGTTTACTCGCTAAGTCGCGGCAGTGCTGCTGCGCGCGTTACGGATGAACTAGGGCCGCACGTTGCATCGAATGTGATCTCCACTTCGCTTGTCGCGGTACCCGATCGGGACGCCCAAGACGCGGATCGCGAACGCACTGCGATCGTGCGGTTTGCAGTACAAGACTTGAAGACCCGGCGACCTCTCGCCGAGGCGTCGATCGGACTGGTTCCACTCGGAAAGCGTGTGCTGTTGTCGAGTGACTATCGAAGTCTCGGGGCAACTTCGAGTGATGGGACGCTCGAAGTCGATGCCGCCCGTTTGCAGCCTGTGAAAGAGCACGGGGCGGAGTGCGTGCTGGTGCGTTGCCGCGGCCATCAGCGGGCAATCTTGACTCCAGTACCCTTGGCCGGCGATGTCCAAGTTCGGCTTGCGGCGGAAGCCAGTCTGGAGTTCACGATTGTGAGCGAGGTCCGACGGTTCGGGATGCGGCCAAAGCTGGCCCGTGTCCGAGACGTGCGAGTCAGGATCTCTCGCACTGCCCTCCCTCTCGGTGGGGCCGGCGATCTGGAGGCCGCCCCCGGACTTGCCGGAAGTCTCGTTGGCGCAGGCATTCACACCGCAGTGAGCGACGAGCGTGGTGTTGCTAGGTTCACTGGCTTGGTTCCTGGCCTCTATAACCTCGACATTCAGGCCGAGCGCTCCGGGTACGCCTGTGTAGGGGCTGAGGGGGCGCAGTCGCATATACAACTTGTGGCAGGCCACAACGAGATTCGAGTGACCGTCGCGCGTGCGTACGGCGTTGCTGTTCGCTTCGTGGGTGACGAGGTGGTTCGTGTGGTTTCACGCTATGCGCCCTGGGCGCACCGTGGAAGCTACAAGCTTGCGATCTACAAGATGACACTGGGCAACCGCTTTCCCGGCTGCCATATCAGCGTCGTTGCGGAGTCCATTTCCTCGGTTCGTCGCGTCGTGTTCGACGTCTGGACCAAGCATCATGGCGTGCAGGCCGTCGAGCTGACTCAGGTCCCATTGAACGAGCTGCACCAACCCGTGACCGTGGACTTGCGCAGGTTTCCGGTCGCCTCTCGCGCATGGCCGAGCGTGGTCGTGTCGGTGCTGGACGCGGACGGGCATCAACTGCGGGATGTGTCGATGGTCGTTGTTGCCAAGAGGGCATCGCTGTTTCCTCATGGAGTCAACATCGCGGATGATGCTGCGATGCGCGGTCTGAGCGAGCGGCGGCGCGACTCTGTGAGGAAGGCCCAAGCAAAATCGAAGAAGACGCGGTTTAGCGCGTCGATCCATTCGGGTCGGGTCGCGGTGCTGCCGCCCGATACCTACCGTATTCGAATCGATTACAACAGCGAGGTCTTGAAGGCGTTGAATGGACGAGAGTTCACGGTTCCGAACAACACGGCGGACTTCCGAGTCGACGAACGCCTAGACGGGCGTTTGGTTCCGCTCGTAGTCCACCTTCGAGACAGCCTGGGGAGCATTCCCCGGCGGGCATCTGTCACGTTGAAGGGAATCGCTGGGACCTGGAAAGAGACCTACTACACGCTGGATCCGAGTCGAATCGCTTCCTACGTGCCCGAAGGGCGCGTCGCCATCGACATCGAGGCCCTCGGGTATGCCCTGCGCCACGACACCATCACCCTGCAGAAGAAGATCCTGGACAACGTCGTTGAACCGGTCGACTGGAGCGCCGTCCTGCAACTCGATGGAGCCGCGCAGCGATGAGACTCCTCTCGACTGGTCTGCGAATC
>CAYSWE010000061.1:3722-14277 GCA_964434515.1 uncultured Phycisphaerales bacterium
TGCAACTCGATGGAGCCGCGCAGCGATGAGACTCCTCTCGACTGGTCTGCGAATCGGTGAAATAAGGTGTCGCAGTCGTTTTTTCTATCAAATGGCTGCGTGCCGCATTCGTTCTTGCGGTAGGGCGATCAGTGCGCGGCAGCCGCCTTCGCCGCGGTTCTCGAGTTTCAGTGTGCCGCCGTGTGCCTCGATGATCTGTCGGCTGATGGCTAGTCCGATGCCGGTCCCGTGTGGCTTGGTCGTGAAGAACGGCGTGAAGGGGTCTGCGTCGGTGCTGGTGAGGCCTGGACCGTTGTCTTCGACCCAGATGCTGATTCCGTTGTCGTCCTTGCGGTAACCGATCCGGACGAGTCCGTCGCTGCCGTCGGTGGCGTCGGCGGCGTTTCTCAGTAGGTTGATCATGACGCGATCGAGTTGGTCCCGGTCGGCGTGGAGGATGTCGTCCTCAGCTTGCGCCTCGGTGGTTGCGAAGACGACGCCGGGGACTGTTTGTGCGGTCTGCTCCAGCCACGTCGTCAATCGGAAGTCGCGCCTCCGAGGATTGGGCGTCCGCGCGAGCTGGGCGTAGTCGTCGACGAACTGCGCGATCCCCTCGGCACGACGTTGCATGGTTCGAATGCGGTCATCAACCTCGGCGGGAAGCTCGTGGTTTTCGAGTGCGATGCGCAGCGCCTCGGCGTTGGTTTGGATTGCGCCGGCGGAGTTGTTGACCTCATGTGCGATGACGCGCACGTGGTCACCCCAGCCGGCTTGCGTGGAGGTTTTCTTGGACACGAGGAACGCTGCGCCAACACAGGCGGCCAACGTCACGGCCACGGCCACAAAACTGGGAAAGTCTCCCAGCCAGGCGAGCGCGATGGCGACCAAACCCGCCACCGTGGCGGCCAATCGAGTCATGCGAACATCAGGATCCATAGACCACGAACAGGATAGACGTTCTTGCCTTACAATGCAGCCAACATGTTCGCGCTGGCCGGGTCGCTCATCCTCCTGTCGTTCGTTGCACCGCGGTTCGCGCTTGTTCAGCGACGAGTGGACGCGGGCGAGCGGGTCCGCAACGCCAAGCTCACTGCTGCGTTCGAGGGCTGGTTCCGCGCGTATCGCGCTCGCAAGATCGGCCCGGATCTCGACCTGCTCGGCAGGATTGTCGCACGCGGCACTGCTGCCGACGGTCGGCGGCTGATTGCCGTGCTGGCCTACGAGCCCGAGCGTGGGCACAGTCAGGGGTACGACCTTAGACGCTCTCGCCAACTGCGCACGGGCTTGCTGGCAGCCATGCGGCGCACCGACATCTCCGTCGAGCTGCAGGGTGCGGTGCTTGGGTTTCTCGAGGATGGAGCGACGGTTGTTTCGTTCCCTGGGCAGCCGATCGCGCGTCGTCATCGCAGGTCGCGGCTCGCCGCCGCGCTCCTTCCGTTGCTCGGGTTCTGGCATGCGCGTCGCTACCGGCCCTTGCTCCAGAGCTTCGTTCGCGGTCGTCAGCCTCGCTTGATCGTCGCAGCCGCCGAGACCCTCGCAAGTGCCCGGGTGCCGGGCTCGTTGTCGGCCATGGCACGCAGCCTGTCGTGGCTTTCGGATCCTGCGGACGTGCGACGCGTCGTCGAGGCGATGGTGACGTTGGCGCGGGCAACGGGAGTGCCTGAGCCTGCGAGGCAGTTTGTCATCGGCTTTGTTCTACGTCGTTTTCGCGATCAGGCCGTTCCGTCCGGCGTTCGCGAACAACTGTTGCCACTTCTCTTGGCGATCCGCGTCAAGCGCAGCATTCCTGCCTTACTCGAAGAACTCACACTGACGCACGAGATGCTCAACTCACGTGCTGCCGTCCCGACGGGTCGTTCGTTCTACCTGCATGCCGTGCACGCTGCACTCGCCGAGCTGACCGGGTTCTGGGCTCCCGCGAGTCGACCGGACGCGTGGTGGTCCTTCTGGAACCGCGAGAAGGCGCGCTTCCAGGTCCGCCCGGCGCGTCGCGAAGGCTCTACGGGCGGCGCGGACGCGCGCCCGAAGACTGCGGCCAAGGGGTTTTTCGGGATTCCGGTGCGAGGACGCCGCGTGCTGTTCATCGTCGATACCTCTGGGAGCATGAAGATGCGCACCTCGTATCGTGGTGGCGGCACCCGACTCGATCTCGCCCGGCGCGAGGTGCTGCGCGCCGTCTCGGGGATGGATCCCGAGGTCGAGTACAACGTGATCCTGTTCGCGACGACGATTCGTCGGCTCTCTGCGAGCTATCGACCCGCGAGTAAGCCACGCAACGCGGCGCTGCGCCGCTTGCTCGCGGGAGCTGTCGCGGATGGTGGGACCAACCTGCAGGTGGCTCTGCGCGCAGGTCTTGCCGGCAAGGTGCATGAGATGCAGAGCGCCTCGAAGCCGTCCATCGACGAGGTCTTCGTGCTTTCCGACGGGGCGCCGAGTACGGATCCGGCCGACATTCTCGAGGCTGTCGGCCGCTGGAACGTCGGGCGCGCGGCGCGAATCCATGCTGTTTTCGTTGGCGCTGCCGAGGGCGTCATCTCAAGCGCGTTGTCGGGGATTGCGCACGGACGCTCGCTCGGACCGGTTGCGTTCATGCGTCGCTTGGCGCAGGACAATGGCGGTAGGTTTCTGACCGTGCGCTGAGACTCGTTGACACGCGCATCCGGCTGGTCGACAGTTTCGCTCGATGATCCAGACTCTGCACCACGTAGGAATCGCCGTCGCCGATCTCGAGGAGGCCGTTCGGCTCTATCGAGACCAGCTCGGGCTCCGTCTTGAATCGATCGAGGAGGTCCCTTCGGAGCGCGTGCGGGTTGCCGTGCTGTTCGCCGGGGACACGCGCATCGAGCTACTCGAGGGCACCGGAGACGATTCCGCGATCCATAAGTTCGTCGCCAAGCGGGGGCCCGGGATTCACCACCTGGCCTTCGGTGTGGCTGACTGCGCGCAGGAGATCCAGCGGCTCGATGCAGCGGGGCTGCGCATGCTCGATGACGCGCCGCGGCGTGGGGCGCATGGGACCGAGGTCGCCTTCGTGCATCCGAAGAGCGCGATGGGTGTTCTGACCGAACTCGTCACCGACCCACGCGGCCCGGCTACGCAGGATGGGGGTGCATCATGAGCGACGGCGTCGAGCGACTGCGCGAACTGCGCGCCAAGAGCTTCGAAGGCGGTGGCGCGCGTCGTGTCGAGGTGCAGCACGCCAAGGGCAAGCTCACCGCACGCGAGCGCGTCGACCTACTCGTCGATCCCGACAGTTTCCAAGAGGTCGACCGGTTCGTGACGCATCGCTGTCGTGACTTCGCCATGGAGGATACGCAGTTCCTTGGCGATGGCGTGATCACCGGGTCGGCGACGATTGATGGTCGCCCGGTGATGCTCTTTTCCCAGGACTTTACCGTGTTCGGAGGCAGCCTGTCCGAGAGCAACGCGCTCAAGGTCTGCAAGACGATGGATCAGGCGATCAAGCTCGGCGTGCCGATCGTCGGTCTGAACGATTCGGGTGGTGCGCGCATCCAAGAAGGCGTCGTGAGTCTGGGCGGCTACGCGGACATCTTCCTGCGCAACACGCTCGCGTCCGGAGTCATTCCGCAGATCTCGGCGGTGCTTGGACCGTGCGCCGGTGGTGCTGTGTATTCGCCTGCCATTACCGACTTCATCCTCATGGTCGAGGACTCGAGCTACATGCACATCACGGGGCCAGACATCGTCAAGACCGTGACGCATGAAGACGTGACGAGCGAGGATCTCGGTGGCGCGCGTGTGCACAGTGAGCTCTCGGGTGTCGCGCACTTGACGGCTTCCGACGATGCTGCCTGCTTGCTTCTGGTGCGGGATCTTCTGTCGTATCTTCCGCAGAACAATCTTGATGGTCCGCCAGACCTGCCCAGCGACGACGACGCTGCCCGTGATTGTCCGGAACTCGATAGTATTATTCCGGATGCCAGCGACCAACCGTATGACATGAAGAAGGTCGTGACCGCGATTGTCGACGGTGGGCGATTCTTCGAGATCCACCCGCGCTATGCACGGAATATCATCGTCGGCTTCGCCCGGCTCGACGGGCGTGTCGTCGGGATCGTTGGCAATCAACCACAGTTCTTGGCCGGCGTGCTCGACATCGATGCGAGCCTCAAGGGCGCGCGCTTCATTCGCTTTTGCGATGCGTTCAACATCCCGCTCATTACGTTCGAGGATGTCCCTGGTTTTCTTCCAGGAACCAAGCAGGAGCATGGCGGGATCATTCTGCACGGTGCCAAGCTGCTGTACGCCTACTGCGAGGCGACTGTGCCGAAGCTCACGGTCATCACACGCAAGGCCTACGGCGGCGCTTATGATGTCATGTCGAGCAAGCACATCCGTGGTGACGTGAACCTCGCCTGGCCGCAAGCCGAGATCGCGGTCATGGGCGCGGAAGGCGCGGCAAAGATCATCTTTCGTCGGGAGATTGCCAAGGCGGGGCAGCCCGGTTCTCCGGAGGCACTCGCCGAGGAAGCGCGCCTGATTGCGCGATACAAGGAACGCTTTTATGACCCTTACACGGCCGCTGCCCGAGGCTACGTCGACGACGTAATCGAGCCGCACGCGACCCGGCGCTACCTCTGTCGCGCGCTCGAGCGGACCGCGACGAAGCGCGATCGAAATCCATCCAAGAAGCATGGCAATATCCCTCTGTAGCCGAATTCCTCCTGTGGTCCACTTGTAGTACCATCGGACGATGCTCGGACTCGCACTCCTGCCGCTCCTTGCGTTGCCGCTTGCCGGGTCGCGTGGCGATGATCTTGCGGTTGCATTTCGCACCTGGTTGCGCAAGGGGTGGGCGAGCAAGGCGGAGCTCACAACCACGGTCTTCAACCGCATGCGTCGGCGCGGCAAGCGGGAGGATGGTGTGCGGATCGTCAAGGGGCTGTTGCTGGAGGCGGACGAGCGTGGCGGCCGCCGCGCGCGAGCGGCACAGCTCCGAGCTTTGCGCAGTCGGGCGACCAAGCCAGGCATCCAACAGGCGGTGCGCGCCTACGTTGACAGGACGATCTCGATTCGACGTACGCCCGGAAAGCCGGACAAGTGGAGCTTCCGGAAACCAGGGCAGGCCGCGCTCTTTCTGCCCATGCTCGGGGCGTTTGATCCCAATCGCCATCTGGATGTCTTGCGCGCAGCCGCTACGTCGGCCGTGCCGGAGCTCTATATGGCAGCGGCGGAAGGACTGCGGCTTACGGACTCTGCTGCGGCGCTGCCCGACCTCGTCGAGGTGTTGCCGCACGAATACGACAAGGGGCGCGATCTTGCCCGCGGTCGTCGCTTGCTTCGCTGGATCTATGAACTCTACTCGCGGCGTGGTCGTCGCGACGAACCGGCCGCAGCTGCCACTGCGCGGACCCTGGAGGCGCTGCTCAGGCGTGCGCGCGACCTTGGCTGGAAGCACGCGATTCTGCCCGTCCTCACCGAGATGCGTCGCAAGTCCACGGTCGGTGTGTTGATCGACGAGTTTTGTCGCACGTCCTCGATGTTGGCCAGACCCAAGGCTCCCGTGCCGACGCCGACGTGCTTCTGGCTCTCCGACGTTCACGACGCATTGAAGGACCTCACCGGGTTTTCGGCCGGCGCTGGTCGGGTCCAGGCGTGGCGTGATTTTTGGCGGCGCGAGCGTGCGACGTTTCACGTATGGCCGGAAGACGAGGCTCGGCGCGCGCGCCGGCACATCGTCCGAGGTTTCTGTGGTGTGCGCGTTCGCGGACGGAACGTGCTGTTCGTCGTCGATACGTCTGCGAGCATGCGGCGTAAGCTCATGACGAAGAAAGGAAAGTCCCGCTCCGCGTTCATCAGACAGGAGTTGATGCATGCCGTCGATGGCCTCGAGCCCGACGTTCGCTTCAACGCGATCCTCTTTTCCACGGGGGTGGTCAAGTTCTCGCCGAGGCCAATGCCGGCGAGTTCCTACCACGTTAAGCGCTTTCGAACCTGGCTGGGCAACGCCCAGACCGGCGGGGAGACCCGGCTGCTCGATGCCCTACAGTCCGGGCTCGAGGGTCGTGTTTTCGCGAATCACAATGCGTTTCGTCGATCGATCGATGAGGTCTTCGTCGTCAGCGACGGCATTCCCGCGGAAAAACCCCGCAGGATTCTCGAAAGCGTCGCACGGTGGAACAAGACGCGCGCGTGCCGCATCCATGTCGTTTGCTTGGGGCTCGGCGACGGCGCCGAGAAACGGCGCGCGAAGTTCGTGAACGGCAAGTCGCCCGGCGTTGAGTTCTTGAAACGGCTTGCCGAGCAGAACGGCGGCGAGTTCAAGATCATTCAGTAGACACGGGGACCCGCGGCGTTAGCGCTCGTTTAGAGGGACGTAACTCCTGGCCGTAGCCCCGACGTAGATCTGTCGGGGGCGATTGATCCGGCTGTCCGGATCGCGGTGGAACTCGAGCCACTGCGAGATCCAGCCCGGTAGTCGTCCAAGAGCAAAGAACACCGTGAACATGCCCGTTGGGATGCCCAGTGCCTGGTAGATGATGCCCGAGTAAAAGTCGACGTTCGGGTAGAGCTTGCGCTCCACGAAGTAGTCGTCCTCAAGGGCGATCGCCTCGAGTTCTTTGGCGATGGAGAGCAGCGGGTTCTTGGTGCCCAGTCGTTCGAGCACGTCGTCGCAAGCCTTCTTTAGGATCTTCGCGCGCGGGTCGTAGTTCTTGTAGACGCGGTGACCGAAGCCCATCAGGCGGACGTTGCTGTTCTTGTCCTTGGCAAGCTCCATGAAGTCCTTTGCCGATCGCGTTCCCTCGCGGATGGAGATCAGCATCTCGATGACTTTCTGATTGGCTCCACCGTGGCGCGGTCCCCAGAGCGCTGAGATGCCCGCGGAAACCGAGGCGAACAGGTTGGCCTGCGAGCTTCCCACGGTGCGGACGGTCGACGTCGAGCAGTTCTGCTCGTGATCTGCGTGCAAGATCAGCAGCAGGTCGAGCGCCTTGGCGATCACGGGATCGGGCGTGTACGGTTCGCAAGGTGTGGCGAACATCATGTGCAGCAGGTTTTCGGTGTAGCTCAGCTCGTTGCGCGGATACATCGCAGGCTGGCCCATGCTGTGCTTGTAGGAATAGGCCGCGATGGTCGGCATCTTGGCCAGCAGCCGGATCGCAGCCACCCAGCGCCGTTCCTCGGGATCGTCGAACTTGAGATCCGTATAGAACGTCGAGAGCGCACCGACCGTGGCCGCGCAGACGGCCATGGGGTGGCCTGTCTTCGGCAGGCTCCCGAAGAAGCGCTTGAGGTCCTCGTGGATCATCGTGTGGTAGGTGATGTCCCGCTCGAAGCTGGACAGCTGCTCTCTCGTCGGAAGCTTCTGGTGCACGAGCAGCCAACTCACTTCGAGGAAGTTGCTCTTCGCGGCGAGTTCCTCGATCGAGTAGCCCGCGTAGCGCAGGATGCCCTTTTCACCATTGAGAAATGTGATCTTGCTGAGGCAAGACCCGGTATTCCCGAATCCGGGGTCGTAGGTGATCACGCCGGTCTTGGCGCGCAGCTTGCGGATGTCGATCGCGACCTCGCCCTCGGTGCCCTCGATCAACGGCAGTTCGACCTCTTGGTCGCCGATCACGATCTTCGCGGTCTTCGGACTTGCATCTGACATCGATGTTTCCTCGAACAAGGCGAGCCTAGGGTAGGCGCGGATCCAGAATCCGCTGGCCCCGAGCTCCAGACTTCGAACAGTAGTTCGGACAACAGTTCCGGACAACAGCGAGAGAAGATAGCCCGTTCGCGAGCAAGAGCCGATACATTGCCGCGCATGTTTCGGCGCATCCTGATTGCCAACCGGGGCGAGATCGCCCTGCGTGTTCTGCGAACCGCCCGCGCGATGGGCATCGAGGTCGTCGCGGTTTACTCCGACGCGGATCGCAACGCCCTGCATGTGCGCTTGGCGGATCGCGCGATGCGGATCGGTCCGCCGACACCGGCCGAGTCCTATCTGTGTGGTGACCGGATTCTTGAGGTCGCGCGGGAGGCTGGCGCGGAGGCGATTCATCCCGGCTATGGGTTCCTAGCCGAAAACGCCGACTTCGCCCGCTCCGTGGTCGCCTCCGGGCTTGCCTTTGTCGGCCCACCGCCCGATGCGATCGTTGCCATGGGGGACAAGTTAGCGGCGCGAAAGGTCGCCAGTGACGCCGGAGTCCCGGTGGTGCCGGGGGTCGACGAAGAGGGCGCGAGCGACGCCCAGCTGCTCGAGTTCGCCGGGCAGATTGGCTTTCCCGTCATGCTGAAGGCCGCTGCCGGTGGTGGTGGCAAGGGGATCCGTATCGTCCATACCCCGGACGAGTTGGCCGAGGCGGCGCGGCTTGCCCGAGCCGAGGCCCAGGGGGCGTTTGGTGATGGCCGCGTTTACCTCGAAAAGTTCCTGACGCGGCCGCGGCACGTCGAGATTCAGGTCGTTGCGGATCGCCAAGGCAACGTCGTGACCTACGGCGAGCGCGAGTGCTCCGTGCAGCGCCGACACCAGAAGCTCGTCGAGGAGAGCCCTAGTTTGGCGTTGGACGCGGCGACGCGCGCGCGCATGGAGGAGGCGGCGTCCCGCGTCACGCGCGCCGTCGGCTACGAGGGGGCCGGGACCATCGAGTTCATGTTTAGCGAGGGCGAGTTCTACTTTCTCGAGATGAACACACGGCTGCAGGTCGAGCACGCGATCACGGAGGAGCGCTATGGCGTCGACCTGGTGCGCGAGCAGCTGCGGGTCGCGGCAGGGCTCGAGGCGTCGCCGGCCGAGTCGCCTCGTGGCCACAGCATCGAGATTCGCATCAACGCCGAGGATCCGGAGACGTTCTTTCCGAGCCTCGGCTCGATCGAGCGGCTCGCATCGCCCGGCGGCCTCGGTGTCCGTTTCGACTCGGCGTTGTTTCGTGGGCTCGAGGTCACGCCCTACTACGATTCGATGCTGGCCAAGGTCATCGTCCATGCGCCGACCAGGTCCGAGGCGATCGAGCGAGCTCTGCGGGCCTTGTCCGAGGTGCGCATCGCCGGCGTCAAGACTTCGATCAGCGTTGCGATCCGCGCCCTGGACTCAGAAGCGTTCCGGAGTGGTTCCTACGACACCTCGATCCTGACGACGTTGCAACCCGCTTCGGATGCGTCGAACTTTGAGATCGCGGCGATCGCCGCAGCGTTGGCGCGCCATCAAGGCAACGCTACGCGTCACAGCAAACCTGCGACCGAGCAGGGAGCGAGCGCGTGGATCCTGTCGGGTCGAGTGCGGGGGGATTGATGCGCTACTTTGTCACGATTGGTGCCGGTGAGAATGCGTTCGAGCGCGTCATCCGCTTCGAGGACACGGCTTCTGGGCTCGTCGCCTTCGTGCAGGACGACGAGGATGCGGAGCCACGGACCGTGCCTGTGGACGCTTGCGAACTCGAGCGCGGCAAGGCGATCCATCTGCTCGTCGAGGGTGCGAGCCATGAGTTCTATCTGGATCCCACCGACGGTGGCTACGAGGTGCACTATCGAGGCGAGTGTCTGCAGGTCGATGTCGTCGATGAGCGTGAGCGCCTCGCGCGGCAGGTCCACGGCTCAACCAAACAAGGTCCGCGTGATGTGCGCGCTTCGATGCCCGGCGTCGTCGTTTCGGTCGATGTGGAAGTCGGCGGCGCGGTCGAGGTCGGCCAGACGCTCCTGGTGATCGAGGCCATGAAAATGCAGAACCCGATCACGGCGGAGGGGCCCGGATCTGTGACCGCGATCCACGTCGAACAAGGTCAAGCAGTCGCCGCCGGTGACCGGCTCCTGACGCTGGGCTGACGCGCGCGCCGGTCCGTCACCTGGGTCCGTGCACCTCGGTCAAGCGGACCGCCGGAGGATGGACCGCGAGTTCGTGCAGCCTTGCCGCCCGGTCCTGGTCGATGGGGCAGCGCGCAAGGTCGAAGAACTGCAGACGCACACGAAGTCGCAGTGGCTTGTCCGCTTCGAGCGTGGCCTTGCAGAAACTGCCGAAGCGTCCGTAAGCGCGCGTCGAATACACGTAAGGTCGCGGCATCTCGAGTGTCGAGTGCATCACCGCCCAGCGTTTGCCACCGAGGCGGCAGACGATGAGTGCCCAGTCGCAGTCGGTCCACACATCGTTTTTTCCGCCCGTCGCGCGCGCATCGCGCAGGTAGCGCGTCTGTTTCTGGCGGGCCACGAGTTCGTTGGCCAAGCGGATCTGCAGGCCTCCATGCTGTGGGTCCCCGTCGAGCTCGACGGTCCCCTTGGGGCTGCTGAGGTCCAACGTTACGTCGACGACGAGTCTACCGTCCTCCGGCGCCCACACGTCGAGGACGCGTCGCTCCCGGACGATCACCGTCCCATTGGGCGCGCGCCACTCCGCACGGATCACACGTCGTGCACTGACCGGGCCTGCGAACTCGTTGGCCGTCTCGTCGGCAACGAAACGCAGTAGTTCGCCCTTGTTGCAGTGCCAGAAGTCGTAGCGCCCCTCGCCGTGTCGCACGTGGTTCCAGCCGGCGAAGATGCCGCGGTGATGCGGATACAGGCCACCCGGACCCTTCGTCAGGACCCTGCCGTGCACTCCCAGGACGGCATCGAACTGCTTGTAGGTCTCTTGTGCCCG
>CAYSWE010000062.1:0-1647 GCA_964434515.1 uncultured Phycisphaerales bacterium
CGACACTCCTCCCAGATGACAACGTCATCGTTGATGAAGCGCCAGCGGATCATCCCGAGGTTCCACTTGTTCTTGTAGTCGCGAAACCACCAAGAGCTCGGCGATCGATAGAGCGTCAACTTCTGGCCGCGTTGCCAGGACGTCTTTGCGTCGTAGCGGTAGGGCCCCGTGCCGATGGACGGCTCGCGCACCTCGTTGTAGAGTTCGCCAAAGCGTTTGCCACCCGGCTCGGTCGAGTAGTCGCCCGGCTTCAGCCCCTTGGTGGCGGCGATGCGATCAATCTCGCCACGCACCCACTTGGCGCTGAACACGCGTAGCGTATTGCCGATCGCGTAGATGCCACGCCAGTAAGGCTTGCGATACTTGAACACAACCTCGTAAGGATTCGGCGCGACGACATCCACGACATCGCGGAACTCCTCCTTGAAGTACTCCGACCGAACGTTCTCGTCCTGGATGAGCTTGACCGTGTAGATGACGTCGGCAGCGGTGAACGGCGTGCCGTCCGAGAACACAACCCCCTTGCGCAGCCAGAACCGATACTCGAGCTTGTCGTCCGAAATCTTCCAACGCAGCGCGAGCGCTGGCCGCAGTTCGAGCTCGTTGCCGAGGTTGAACAGTCCGTCGTGGATGTAGTTGCAGATGGACCGGATCGTACCTTCGTTCGAGGTCCAACGGTTGAGCGTGCTGGGCTCGGGCCGGTTGTTGACCTGCATCCCCCCGATCGGGAAGCGTTGTGTCTCGTCCCCGCGCGTGCGAGACGTCGTGGCATCGGCGTCCGAAGAGCTGCCCGATGCGACGCCCTTTCCGTTCCTACCCGGTTGGCTTACGACCGGAGCCAAGCGAGCACTGCCGAGCGTTTTGCGCAGTCGCTTCAGTTCACCACGCAGCTCGCGGCCGTCATAGGTCGACTCGGTGCGCAGCAGACGAACCTCGTCGGTCAGTGCGCGGGTCTCCCGATGGAAACGGTCCAGGGACCACACGACTAAACTCAGGACGATGCAGATCAGCGCCAGGAAGATGACGCCGAAAGCGCCCGAACGCGAAGGACCTGTCAAACTCATGCGAGGATTGTCCGCGGCGCAGGCCGGCCGCGCAAGAGCGGGCCCGCGGCGACTGTGCGTCTACTTGTCGCCGGGCTTCTTGTTGGGCTTCTTGCCGCTGGGCTTGCTGGCCGTGACTTTCTTCGGCGCGTCCTTCTTGCCTGCGTCCTTCTTGGGCGCATCCTTCTTGGGCGGCTCGACTTTCGCGTCGAAGTAGTCCTTCGGATTCTTGCCGAAAAAGCTGACGTCCCACTCCGGCAGCGTGAACGGCACGCTCGGCAGTTTGGTGAGCAGTGCGTAGCTCTCCTGCTTGCCCTCGACCCGATTGCCAATGCGCAAGATGTGGTCGCCGTCCTTGGTGGTGATCCGCACCTCGATCTTGGGCTCGGTCAAGCCATGCTTCTTGACCTTGCCCTGAATGACGTCGGTCGCGAAGCCCTGAGCATTGATGCGGGCGGCGCGCGAGACCAAGCTGGCCACCTCATCCTTGCGCAGGGGCCCCATATCTGCCGGGCCCTTCACGACGGTCCAGTCGCCGTCCTTCGCCTCAGCACCGTCCTTGGTAGCACCGTCCTTGGACGGCGTGTCCTTCTTCTTGGCGCGC
>CAYSWE010000062.1:1747-14188 GCA_964434515.1 uncultured Phycisphaerales bacterium
AGCACCGTCCTTGGTAGCACCGTCCTTGGACGGCGTGTCCTTCTTCTTGGCGCGCTTGAACGCTACTTCGCCGTACTCGTTGGAGACGCGCACAGCGAGCACCTCGCTCTCGTCGATGCTCTGCAGCTCCTTGTTCGCCCACTTGTCGGGATCGGTCTCGAGCTTGAGCGACTCATCCGAGAGCACGATGACCTTCTGCTTCGGCCGGCGCACGTAGGTGCCGGTCGTGGCGCTCGATCCAAGATCGGCTCCGCCGGCCTCGCGGCCAATCAGCAGCGAGGCGATGGACTTACGGTTCGCGTCGAAGCAATCGAGCCTCAACGCCGCGGCATCGTCGAGCCCGAACCCGGAAAGCGTCGCCTCATCGGCGTCCTCGGCGATGATCGTCGAGACCGTGGCCTCAATCTTCCCGAGCGGCTCGAGGATCCGAGACTTGATCTCGGACGCACGCGCCTTGACCTGGCCGCCATAGGCCGAGCTGATCAGCCACTCGTCTTCCTGGCGCTGGAACACGAGGGTCTCCTCCTGCGGCTTACCGTCCTGGCCAACGATGGGTTTGCCATCCGGACCAACCTTTGGATGGACCAACTGGACGAATGCAATGTTCTCGTCCGTGAAGCCTGGAAATAGCTGCTGCCGGTCGCTCTCGAAGAGATAGTTCTCTCCGTGAGTAAACGCTTTGATGCCGACAGGAATCAGCAACACAAGAAAAACAGCGATCAAGATCTGATTGAGCTTCATGGGATCAGGCTCCGCGTGCCAGGTTGGCCAGGAAGTTGCGTTTCTCTGCAGAACGTTTCCAATAGAGGAACAAGCCCAGACCGAGCAACACGACGGTCGGCCCGAGGATATTGAGCCAGCGATAGAACTTCTTCTTGGCCGCGATCCGCGCCTTGCGCTCCTCGAAGGACTCCTTGCTGTTTGGATCCATGGCGACGAACTCGAGCTTGCGATCGACCTCACGCTTGTTGCGCAGTTCGATCAAGTCCGTGTCGAGCGCCAGCCAGTCGATCGCGTTCTGAAAGAACTCGATGCCCCCGACGCACTGTGGCATGCGGAACTGACCGATGCCCCGCAAGAAGTCATCGCGAATCAAGCTCGAGTCGCCGACCGCGAGGATCCGAGCTTCCTTCGTGCCAACGTCGAGGCGCGGCGGAAGCTTGTCCTTGTCGTCCTCGGCCTTCTTGGCGTCGGACTTTGCGGGCTTCGGGCCTTGGACCGGAGCGCTGTCCGACTTCGGCGCGTCCGACTTCGGCGACGCCTTGCCGGCGTCGGACGTCTTGTCCTGCTTGCCTTTCGGCGCCGGCGGGTCCTGCGTCAGCAATCCGCCGTTTTTGTCTTCCTTCTTCTCCGGGAGCGGTCGCTTGGGCATGTCCTTGCCCTTCCACGCGGAAGTGAACTTGCCCTTGACGACGCTCATCAGCACGGCCTGCTGTCGTTTCTCTTTGCGCTGACGCGCAAACAGTGCCGGCAGCACCTGACCCGGATCCGACGCCTGTGGTGGCGTCTCACTGAGAGCAAGCGGAGAGGTCCGCATGAGCACCTTGCCTTCGATGCCTTCGGGTAGGTTCTTGGCGAGTTTGACCTCGGTCGGCCAGAAAAAGCTGAGCCGCTTCATCCCCATGGTCACCGCGTGCTTGGGATCGATCCCGGCGCCGAGCGACTTGGCGAGCGTCGCGGCGGTCGCTGGATCGGACGCCAGCTGCGATGCGAAGCGGTTCCACTGTACCGCCATGGCATTGAACCAGTAGGGCATCGGACGCTGATCGATCCCTTGTCCCCCGCCCGGCCCACGCACGACGGCGACTCGAGGCGCAAAGCTCGAGCGATTCAGATCGGCGACGAGTTTTTCGGTCCAATCGATCCCGTACGCAGCGAGCTGTTGCTTCCAAAGCAGTTTCGAGTCGGGTTGATCCACGACGAACTGCGACCGCATGTACGACTGGAACATATCGATCGAGTAGTCTGCAGCCTCCTGGAACAGCAAGATGCTACCACCGTGCATCACGTGCTGATCGAAGCAGTACTTCTCCCAGTCCGTGAGGTCCTTCGGCATGACGATCACCAGCACCTCGAGGTCCTCGGCGAGCGTCTGCCCCTTGGTCAGATCAACATTGACGATCTCGTAGCGATCCCGGAGCACGCGCTCAAGGAACGTGTAGTCCGGAGAGGCCTGCCGTGTGAACTGATTCGGAGGTGGCGCGGGCCGCTTGAAGATGCCGATCTTCGGCTTGCGATCCGTCACGAGCTCGCGAATCGCCGGCGTCACCTGGGACTCGATCGTGTTCGCGCCCTGCACGAGCGGCAGGAGCTTCTGCTTGTCACCACCGTAACGCAGGCGCAGCCCCTGGTAGTAACGCACGACTTGGATGCTGTCATCCTTGACGTCATTGGCTTGCGCCTCCTGGATGCCGAGCCGCGAGGCCTTCTCACGCACGCGCTCGTCCTCGAGCGGGTCATAGTAGACCAGCTTGACCTTGCCGCCCCCGAGCGCCTCGTACTCGGCCAGCATGTCCGAGATCTTCTGGCGATCGATCTTGTAGACGCCGGGCACCTGCTGGCTGAAATAGGCCTCGATGACCAGCGGCTTCTTCAACCGCGCGAGCACCTTCTTGGTCGAGCCGGACAAGCTATAGAGCTTCTCCTGCGTGAGATCGGCGCGCCACCCAAGGTCCTTGGTCAGGTAGAGCACTTCGATGAAGATCCCCAAACCAAGCACAGCCGAAAACAGTGCGGCGCCGAGCACGGACCCGCGCTGACTCGCAACGCCGCTAGCATCGCTTGCAGCAGAACTCTGAGCTAACCGATCCATTTCCGCACCTCGAGCGTCACGCCGTTCAGGAAGAGGAAGAACACGACAAACGATACGTAGAACAAGATGTCGGCGAAGTCGATCACGCCGCGGGCGATCGACATGAAGTGGGTCACGGGAGAAAGCAGGGTCACGGCTTCGATCGTCGATGCCGGCAAGCACCACTGGGCAATCCGCGGCAGGCGATAGAGCAGCATCAGCACGACGACCGACAGGATCAGTGCAATGATCTGATCGCGCGTCATCGCCGAGATGAACATCCCCAATGCCAAGTATGCGCCGCCCAACAGCAGCGCCCCGAGGTAGCCTCCGACCACCGGGCCCCAGTCGAGATCGCCGAGCAGGCTCAGAGTGATCGCGTAAGGAAGCGTCAACGCTAGCAACACACAAAGGAAGAGCATCGCGCCCAGGAATTTTCCTGCAATCAACTGACCCGTCTTCACAGGAAACGTCAGCAGGAGCTCAAGCGTTCCGAGCTTACGTTCCTCGGCCCAGAGGCGCATGGAAAGCGCCGGGACGAGCACGAGAAAATACATCGGAAGCTGCGCAAAGTAGTATTGCATCCGCGCCTCGGCTGCGCGGCCAGCGTCAATGAAGACGATCTGAAAAAACTCATACGCGCCGATCACCAAAAACAGCGCCCCGACCACGTAGGCGATCGGCGAGAGAAAGTACGAACGAAACTCGCGCTTCGTTACGATCCACGCCTCATGCATCTTGACCTCCAGCGGTAGTAGAACCGGCAGCCGTAGTAGCAAGCTCGGGAGCAGCGTTGTGCTTCCCGGAATCGCCACCGGTCAGACGACGGAAGACATCCTCGAGCGAAGCCGAGTCGCGCCGCAGCTCCAGAAGCTTCCAGCCGTTGACCTTGGCCAAATCGAACAGGGCCTCGCGGGCGTCGCCGTCCAGCCCTTCACGAACCTGGATGCGGTAGCGCGAACTCCGCTGCTGCCCATCGATCGGGATGGTCTCGACCGCGGCACCGGGAAAGGCCTGCCCCAACTGCTGAGTGATCTTGTCGGGCTGGCCAACGATCTCGGCGGTCATGGGACCCGCCGGCAGCGTCTTACACAGCTCCGGCCCCGAACCGTCCGCAACGATGCGGCCATCGGCGATGATCATGATCCGGTCGCAGGTTGCCTCGACCTCCTGCAAGTAGTGCGTCGAGAGAATGACCGTGCGGTTCGCACCAAGCGATCGGATCAGATCGCGGATCTCGACAATCTGGTTGGGATCGAGTCCCGACGTCGGCTCATCGAGGATCAGGATCTGCGGATCGTGAACCATGGCCTGTGCTAGCCCGACGCGCTGGCGAAACCCCTTGGAGAGCTCGCTGATCCCCTTCTTGTAGACCTTCCCTAGCCCACACGAACTCACTACGCGATCCAGGTGGCTGCGCAACTCTGCACGGGGCACGCGCCGAACCTGCGCAACGAAGGACAAATAGTCATCGACGCGCATATCCGCATACAAGGGATTGGTCTCGGGCAGATATCCGACGCGGCGTCGCACCTCGAGTGGGTTGTCCCCGACATCGATCCCGTCTACCTCGGCTCGACCCGAAGTCGCGTAAAGGTAGCCTGTCAGAATCTTCATGGTCGTCGATTTGCCGGCCCCGTTGGGACCAAGAAAACCAAGAACCTGACCGGTCGGGACCGTGAAGGAGACACCCTGCAGCGCGGGGGCCGGACCGTACATCTTGACTAGATTGTCGACTGTGATCATGGCGGACTACAACGGGCTCCGGGATCCCGAAAGGCGAGTCCTACGTCGGGTAGACCGAGCCGCGGTGGGATCACCGGCCTCGGTTTCCTCGCGGCGCAGGGGGGGAAAAAGTCGGCGCAGGAGTTTATGGACGAGCGCGAAACATGTCAATCGCGCAGGCCGAACGGCGACCCACGAAGAAAACTCCCGCTCTCTCGCGGAGGAGTTGCTGTCGCGGAAGACAGGCCTACTGCGTGACCTTGAAGCTCGCCAGGAACTCGGCGTTGCTCTCGGTCTTCATCAGCTTCTCGATCAGCAACGGCATCGAATCCAGGCTATGCATCTTAGAGAGCACACGCCGCAGAGTGTAGATGCGATCGATCACGGCCTTGGGGAGCAGGAGCTCCTCCTTGCGCGTGCCACTCATCTCGAGGTCAATCGCCGGAAAACACCGCCGCTCGGCCAACTGGCGCGATAGCACGAGCTCCATATTCCCGGTCCCCTTGAACTCCTCGAAGATCACCTGGTCCATCTTGGATCCGGTCTCTACGAGCGTCGTCGCAAGGATCGTCAGCGAACCGCCGTCCTCGATGTTGCGGGCAGCACCAAAAAACCGCTTGGGCTTCTCCAGCACCTTGGCGCCGAGACCACCGGACAGGATGCCACCGCCGCCGCGATGCTCCGAGTTGTAGGCCCGCGCCATCCTGGTGATGGAGTCCAGCACGATCAGCACGTCCTTGCCGCACTCGACCAGGCGCTGCGCGCGCGCCAGAGTGATCTCGCTCAGCTTGACGTGGTTGCGCGGCCCCTCGTCGAGCGTCGAGACGAGCACTTCGCCATGATCGACCGACCGGCGCCACCCGGTAGCCTCTTCAGGCCGCTCGTCGATGAGCAGCACCATGAGGTGCACGTCGGGATAGTGCTGTTCGATCGAGTGCGCGACCTTCTGCAATAGAACGGTCTTGCCGCTGCGCGGCGGCGCGACCAGCAGGCCGCGCTGGCCCATCCCGATCGGGGCGAGCAAGTCCATGATGCGCAGCCCAATGTCGCCATCGCCAGGCTCCAGCACGAACTGCGGCTCGGGATCGACCACCAGCAGCTTTTCGAACGGCTTGAGGCGCGCCCGCTCCTCAGGGTCCATGTGATCGACCAGCTCGACCTCCGCGAGCAACGGCTTCTGGCCCTGCTTGCGCGGTTGACCAACCTGGCCAGCGACATGGGAGCCGGCCTTGAGCGAATGAAGCTTGATCAAGCCTGGGGGAACGTAGAAATCGTCTTCGCTAGCCAGATAGTCATTCTCGAGAAAGCGCAGGAAGCCGCTTCCATCGTTCTGAATATCCAGCACGCCCTCCCCAGGTTCCGTCGGCCCCGTGGGCTTCGGGATGTAGTTGGGGTTGGGTTTGTTGCGGCGTCTTCCCTTGCGCCGCCTACGCTTTGCTTGGCCGTCGGCCTTTCTCTGGGTCTCTGTCACAAAGCCGAACCTCGTGGCGAGTCGGACACGATCCGTGATCGTCCGGAGACTTCCGGACAGGAGGGAACGCGTCGCGTCCTTCGCCTCCTACAGAACAGTTGACATCGAGCCGTCGACCGACGACCCAAGTGGATTGGAACGGAAGCGAGGCTGCTCCCGCACGTGGAGGCCCGGAAACCCGGACCGAAAACGGATGCGCCCGAAGAACCCGGACGATCCTCGCGGCAATGAAACGGCGCGGTTCAGCTGCGGCTTCGCCGCAACAAAAACTCACCGCTGCGATCTCTCGGACCAGCCGAACCGTTCGGTTCAGCCAAGCGGACTGAGCCAAAAAAAGACTGAGCCAAGCCAGTCGAGAACCACATCCGGCCCATGGCCGCGGCGGTCTCCACTGAAAATCGCAGGCGCTTCACCGCCGGCGGTGCTTTGTTGTTAGCACAGGATCGGCTGAGTGTCTACAGACTTGCAAAGATCCCCGGCGCCACGGGAGGTGCCGGGTCGACTCGGGGAACGGCCCCGAAGCCCCTTGGAACGGCCTACCCACCCAGCACACCGCTTGGTGCAGAGCCTGATGGAAAGGCCGCGCGTGACGGGCAGCTCGATGCCCCCACCACCGCTGCATGATAACAAACCATCGACCGGAAACAGCCCCCGGACTGGAGAAGAATTCCGAAGCCCAGCCGGAGCCTCTGGGGTCTTGAATCCGCGGCTTCGGAGCGCCAGCCTGGAGCCATGGCATTGAACAACCCACGGCATCGGGCCTACTGCTAGTGGCGGTGGGCTGCCGATACTCCCTATACCAGCACTCCCGATACGAGCTACAGTGAACCTCCACGAGGAAGGACCGAGATGATGACGCGCATGGACGAACGCGCCCTGAGCCCACGCCTGGATGCCGAGGACGACGACGACCAGAAGGAAAACGACGAGGCGAGCAAGAACGGGCGCCCGCCGCATCTCGATCAGGCACTGCTCGACGCACGCACGCTGCTCGTCAGCGGCCCTGTGGACGACAAGCTCTGCGCGGGAGTCGTCGCACGCTTGTTGGTGCTAGAAGATCGCGACCCCGAGGCGCCGATCACCGTCATCATCAATTCGCCCGGCGGCTCGGCCGATTCCGGATTCGCGATGTACGATATGCTGCGCTTTGTTCGCTGCCCGATCCGCACCATGGTCAACGGCCTGTGTGCCTCGGCCGCAGTGCTCGTGCACCTTGGCGGCGATGCGGGCTCGCGCACGGCGTTGCCAGGCAGCCGCTTCCTGCTGCACCAGCCATCCACGGCGGGCCAGGGATCGGCCTCCGATCTGCGCATCACGGCCGAACAAATCGTCAAGCTGCGTAGCAGCTACAACCAGATCGTTGCCGACGCCACCGGAAGACCGCTCGACGAGATCCTCGAGGCGGTGTCCCGCGACTTCTGGCTCTCGGCCGCCGAGGCGAAGGAATACGGCCTGATCGACAAGATCCTGACCAGCCGCGCTTCTTAGCCCGTTCTCGAACGCCAAGCCGCGATCTGCGTTGAAGCCAGCGTGAGACTCGCCCGAGAAACGATCCTGCTCCGCCGTGCCGTGCTGGCGCTCGGTCTGTGCTGCCTCCCCATCTTGGCCGCACACCAGGCGGGCCGGGCACTCCGTGGCCGCGTCGTCGACCCCCACGGGCGAGGGATGGCCAACGCGCTGGTTCATGTCGTGGCCCAATCGGATCCGGCGCTCGACGCGATCGGGGCCGACGCCGTCGCTCAGCAGGTTTCGCCGACGACGATGCTCGAGACGACGACCGACGCACACGGCAGGTTCCGCCTGTCCGTTCCCAAAGGGCAGCTGTACCGCGTCTGGGCCACGTCGGCCAACCTCGCGTTCGCGAGCCGGCCGCGGCACCGCCTGCGGCCCGACGCTGCGGTCCGCTTGGCGTTGGTCAGGGCGAGCTCGCTGACGATCGAGATCCGCAACAACACCGCTCCGGTCGCCTGGCAGGTCTGGGGGACCGACCGAGAGCAACGCCAGGAGTTCCTGCGCGGCTACCGAACGGCGTCCGGGAAGACCGTCGAGCTCGGAGGCTTCGCCCCGGGCCACTACCGCATTCGCATCTTCACGCGGGCCGGAGCCTCGGCCGAGACCGAAGTCAACCTCGGTCCACACGTCCACAAGCGGACCTCGGTCACCTTGCGGAACGCTGCGCGCATCGAGTTGGCCGGCAGCCGGGCCGGCAAGAACCGCGCGTCGGTCGACGTGCTACTCCCCGCGCTCTTGGCGTTCCCCGGCGAGGCGAGGCGGCAGACGCGATCCGAACTGTCCCTGCCGGCGTTTGGCGAGCGCATTCAGCTGGGAATCACCTGGCCAGGACGCCCGACGGTCCAGCACGGGATCGGGCCACTGCGACCTGGCACGGTCTGGCGGATCCCGCAATCCACCGACGTCGGACGGACCCTAGAGTTGCGTCTGCGCACGAGCACGGCGGCGCCGGCCTTCGGCACGGTCTCCGTCAGCTGGCACTCGAACGGGCGCGTTCTGCGCCGACGAGCCGCAGTCTCCGACGGCTTGGTAACGCTCGGCGCAATGCCGCGCACCGAACTCCTGGTGTTCGTCTTCGAACGCAGCGGGGAGCGCTTGATCCAATCCATCCGCGCTCCGTCCGCCGCTGGCGCAACCCGTCCGATTCGCCTCCGGACCGAGCCAGCAGCCAGCGCAAGCTTGCTGGCTCGCGGCGCTGACGGCGCCCCGTTGCGCCTGGCCAAACTCGTGCTCTTTCCGCACCGCCTGCCGCACGCCATCGGTCACGAGGCCGACGTTCCGACGATCGTCCGCTATCCGGATCGTCGCGGACGTTTCGAGCTCGCGGCGCTTCCACCAGGCGACTACGAGGCGCGGATCGAAGCACCGTTCCACGCTCCCTATCAGGAGCGGATCACGCTGCGCAGCGGACAACGCACACTGCGACGGTTCGACCTCGAGCGCGGCTTTCGCCTCCACGGCGAAGTCCGGGATGCGGGCGGCCGACCGGTCGCCGGCGTCCTCGTCACCTCGAGCTATCCACTAGCGAGCCCGCGGACCTCGCCACTCGAAACGCTCACCGATGCGCACGGCGCGTTCGCGTTTCTCGGCGTGCCGGAGGGCCGCTACATCCTCGAAGCCCGGCGCAGCCGTGGCGCGCATACCGAACTTGCGCGCCAAAGCGACGCCCAACCTGGCTTGCAGCCAATCCGGCTCACGCTGCACGACGAAGATCCGACGATCCGCTGACCAGGAGCACGGGTTTCCCCGGCCCCCGATCAGCCCTCGCCGGAAGCTACGAGCCTCTGCTAGAAGATCCCTAGCGAAGCGAACTTCTTGCCGAGGACCTTCGTGCTGTCGACCTTCCAGAGGTCATCGAGCAGGGTCGCATAGAGCCGGCGGAAGTCGACGGTGTGCAGGAAGTTCGAGCGGTTGTAAGGAGCCTTGGCCTTGGACCAGTCCATGTACGGCGACTTGACGCCACCGCTCTTGATGGTCTTGCCAGCCACGTAGGCAATCCCGGCATGACCATGGTCGGTGCCAAGGTTGCCATTCTCACCGACGCGACGACCGAACTCGCTGGTCACGACCACGGTCACATCGTTGGCCTTGCCCCACGCCTTCAGGTCATCGAGGAACGCCTTGACGTTGTCTGCCACGGCCGCCAACTGATCGTGATGCGTGCCGAGCGTCGAATCGCTGGCCAGGACACCATTGGCGTGCAGGTCCCACCCACCGACCGAGGCTACGTACAACGGAGTGGTGAGTCCACCGACGATGTAGCGCGCCGCGAGTTGGAGCTGCGAGGCGACCAAGCGAGCGCGAGCCGTCGTGGTCGAATAGGTCGCTTTCGGCGTGTAGTTGGAACCGGTCGAAGTCAGCAACGCCGAGTCGGCACGGATCCGTCCGAGCGAGCTGGCGAGGAACGCAAGGTTCGGGTGCGCCGTTGGACGCAGCACCTTGGCGTTCGCATCGATCGTACTGAGTTCGAGCGCGTCATCATTGATGAAGCGTGGCGGGTCGGTGCGTAGGCTAAACTGCGCCGGGTTGCGGAACACAGGTGCGGGGAAGCCGACGAGCACGCGATTGAGCCGGCCTTCGATGTCGATCGCCTTGACCGGGTCCGCGCCCGCATACACCTTGTTGAGGAAGTTCGCCAGCCAGCCGCTGCGCAGCGCCGACGTCGCGGGATCGGCCGCAGCCCAGATGTCCATCGCGCGGAAGTGCGAGAAATTGGGCTTCGGATAACCGATCCCCGGCAGGACCACCAACTCGCCCAAGTCGTAGAGCGCCTTGAACGGCTGCAACGCCGGATGCAAGTAATACGGCAACGAGTTGTCGAGCCGCACCATCTTGCTCTTCGGCAGTTTGATGTTCGGTCGCGCGGCGGCGTACTTTGGCTCGTCCGGGTTGACCATGTTGTTGATGGCATCATTCCCGCCCGCGAGAATGATGTAGACAACCTTCTGGCTTGCTCCAGATGCGGCCTGCATCCAGCGAGGCGCGAGGCCACGCGGCGCTAGACCGCGGACCAACGGGACCGCGAGACCGGCCCCCACACCGCCGGCAATGAACTGACGGCGGCTTGGATTCAGATTGGTTCGTTTCAGCGTCATCGTTGTTTCCTCCTCAGCTGATGTGGAACTCGGGGAGGGCGAAAATCAGGTGATGCAATCCGGCGAGCTTTTCGTCGCGCGTCCGGTTGTTCGCACCTGGATAGGACCATGGATACGGCCCCACGTCGGTCATGCGCATGTAGCGCACGAGGTTGTCGCGCACGCCCTTGGGCACCGCGCCGTCGACGAAGATCTCAAGGAATGCATCGACGATCGGCTCGGGTGTCCCGGTCGGGATCGACTTGCGACGGATCTCGCGGTCGGGTTTGAGGTTGGAGCGAAGCGCCGTGCGATTCCAGATCGCGCGCCGTTCGATCGCCTCCTTGGCGAAGTTGAGACGGTTGATCATGCTTTGGGCGTTGACCCAGGCCTGACCCTCCTTGACTCCGTCAGGACCCGGATAGGCCATGATCGGCAACCCCATCTGACCGATCAACGCACCAGCGCGGATGTAGCGCAGGTTCGTCGTGTCCGTCTGACGCAGCATACCGACCACGAACTCGACCGGGCTCTTCACGAGCGAGCGCATCGCCTGCTTGGAGAAGAACGCCTTGGAGCGCAGGATCGTCTCGAGCAGAGCGCCGATGTTGTAGCGGTCCTGCCGCCAGATCGCGGCAAGCTTATCGACGAGCGCCTGACTGGGCTTCTCGTAGACGAAGTACTCCCAGATCTTGCGGACGATGAACTTGGCCGATGACGGGTGGGCAAGAATCGCGTCGACGACGTCGGATCCGTCCTTGAGGACAGCACGCCGCGTAGCCCCGAGCGCGCGATTGTCGATCGTGCGCCCCAGCACCTGCTTGACGCCAGGGTCGTGCCACACCCGACTCGGATCGAAGAACGCGTAGTCGAGGACATTGCGCCAACCGGTGAAACACCGCGAGGCTTGCTTGATGTCGGTCTCGGTGTAGCCACCACCGACACCCATGGAATAGAGCTCCATGAGCTCGCGGCCCCAGTTCTCGTTGGGCTTGCGAGCACGGGAGAGGCGGTTGTCCAGGAAATACAGCATCCCCGGATCGATCCCACACTCGATCAACAGCTGCCGGAAATCACCGAGCGCGTGCCGACGATAGAGATTGATCGTTCGCCCCATGAGCTCTGGATAGCGAACCTTGCTGATCCCTGTAGAGAAATGGTCGTGCCAGAACAGCGCCATCTTCTCTTGCAGCTGGTACGGGCTATTCGTCATGAGCCACACCCAGGCCGCGACCTGGTGCGAAAACGCGCTCATGTTGATGATCTCGCCCGAAGGCAGCAGGAAGGTGCCGCGCTCCGGGATCGTCCGGTTCGGAACGATCAGGTAGATGTCGATCGACAGCTTGTGCCCAATCTGCAGGAGCTTCTCAGCCTCCTCTGGTTTGAGGCCAAAGCCAGCCCGTCGGCTCAAGTGACGGACCTTTGCGAGATCCCACTTGTCGTTGGGAGTCGGTTGCCAAGGCGAAAGGTCTTCACTCGCATTCGGAGTAACAGACCCACCGCCCGTCTTGGGGGGGATAACAGTCTTGTGGCGAGAGAAAGTAACGCCGCCTGCCTGGATCGCCATTCGGAGTCCTCCAGTTCGGTGCTTGCCGAGGTGGGAATCGCGACCGGTGCGAGCGCACCAACGAGAACACGACCCACGAGCATGGATTGTAGCCGAGATGCAAGCCCGCTTGCCCTTGTTGACCGCACGGATCTTGTAACACGGAGGTCAAGACGCTGTCGCAGCCTGAACATCCGGCGAACATGCGATACGCCGGGCAGGATGGCAACACTGTGTCGACGCGTAGCCTTCTAAGGCGCTTCTAGCTGCCTTGTCGAGGCTTTCCGGCTTTGCAGGGTGCGTGCTAGCGGGCGTCGCAGCC
>CAYSWE010000063.1:0-14151 GCA_964434515.1 uncultured Phycisphaerales bacterium
ACAAGATCCGCAAGCTGGATGGCGAAACCATCGAGATCAACAGCCCATCCGAACTACCCGACGGCAGCGTGATTTCCGCGATGCTCGAGCCAATCGTCACGCTCAACATCATGGTCCCCAACGAGGCAATCGGCGCCGTCATGAGACTCGGAACCGAGCGGCGGGGCAGATACGTCACAACGGAGATCGTCGGCCACAACCGCCAGATGATCACGTTCGAGATCCCGCTCGCCGAGATCATCTATGACTTCCATGACAAACTGAAGTCGATGACGCGGGGCTACGGAACCATGGACTACGAGTTCTTGGAGTATCGTGAGTCTCGCCTCGTGCCCCTCCGGATCCTCGTCAATGGCAACGAAGTCGATGCCCTCTGCACGATCGTGCACCGCGACGAAGCCGAGCGCCGCGGCCGTGGCGTGATCGAGCGACTGCGCAAAGAGATCCCGCGTCATATGTTCCATATTCCGCTGCAGGCGGCGATCTATGGAAAGATCGTCGCCCGCGAAAACATCCGTGCCCTCTCGAAGAACGTCACGGCGAAGTGCTACGGCGGCGACATCAGCCGAAAGCGCAAGCTCTGGGAGAAACAGAAAGAAGGCAAGAAGCGCATGAAGATGGTCGGGAATGTCGAAATCCCGCAGAAGGCTTTCCTGGCCGTGCTCAAGTCCGAGGATGAAGGAAGCTGAGTTGATTGCGGACGCGAGCAGTCGCCGCACACTCGTGGCACCGCTCTGTCTGGCACGGCTCTTGGTCCTGGCCGTCGTCCTTCTTGCTACCGCGCGGATTGCCACGTTCGCATTCTCGCCCGAGGGCTGGAGCCAGCTGAGCCTGCTCGATTCGCGTGGGTTCCTAGGTAGCCTCGCGCCGTTGCCCGAGTATCCCTACTGGCGTCCCGTGTGGTTCGCCTACTTGAAACTCGTCGCGTGGACCGGCGTGGCGGGCGGCATGGCGCACATTCCAGTCCTCATCCTGCACGCTTGCACGAGCCTGCTGATCCTGCAAGTCCTGACAATCGCTGGCGCTACGCGTTGGACAGCGATCGTGACAGCGACGCTCTGCGGGATCACACCCGGAGCAGTCGGCGCACTCGCGTGGCTCGCCGCCGGGAACAAGATCTTCGTGGCGTTCTTCCTCGCACTCGGTGTCGTCACGATCTTGCGCGCGCGATCTTGGAGGAGCTGCCTCGCCGGGACACTTGGTTGCGCGGTGCTCGCGATCGGTTCCGCAGAGAACGCCTACCTGTGCGCAGTGCTGTTCCCCGCGACCGTGCTCGTCAAGTTTGCGCATGCCCCCAATGCACCGCGCATCGCGCAGGCGACCGGACTCGGCGTCTTGTGCCTCGCTGTCGGACTCACGCACTTGGCTTGGTCCACGCAATCCACAATGAATACCGACGGCCGCGTCGGCCAGCTCATTGCGGCGATTGGTTCCGATCCAGCACACTGGGCACGATCCGTGCTCGGCAACCTGGGACGCTACTTCTTGCACGCACTCGGTATTGCTGACAATGCACCGCGCGCTGGTGCCATTGCCCTCGCTCTCTTGGCTGTGGTCGCGGTCTCGCTGCGCCGCGCATCCATCGCGCTCGCCCTGGCACTGTTTGTCATCCTCAACGTTCCCGCGTCGCTGTTCCCGGGTGAATCGAGCCGACATCACGCCTACCTGCCGGCGATCGGTGCGGTCTCGATTGCGGTAAGCATCCTACGCCTACTGCCGGCCAGGACCTGGCTCGCAAGCGCGCTCGGCCTGTGGTTCGTTGTCGGCGGCTGGCGTGGTCAGAGCCTTTGGGAGCGTTACCTCTCGCGAGCCGATGCGGTGTACACCAGCGCCCAAGCGCTGATCCCAGAGGTCTCCCACGCCAGCCACGTCATGCTCTTGAACGTCCCCATGGAGTATGGCGCTGCGTTCCACAAACTGCTCGGTGACACCGCCGACATCGACAAATGGCAGCACTGGACCATCCCGACGACACGCAGCAGTGGACTGTATCCGCGAGGTTTCACGTCGTCCCTGAGCGACGAAACCGTGCTGATCGAATACGACGGTACGAGGTTGCGCAGGGTGACCCAGAAGCAACTCGCGACCCGCACGCGCGCACCGCAGGCCTGGCTCGCGGCGCGCGTCGAGCCATTTGACGATCCGGTCCTCGCGTGGTCCGAGATCCTGGCCAGCACACTGCCGATCGACCGGCTGTGGAAAGGCTCGACACGTGCATCGAGGAGCGGCAAGGCACCACCCCAAGGATCTGTCCGCGTGCTCGCGCACGGCTTCGCGCCCGGCCCGCGCGTCTATTGGGACATCGATGCGAGACTCGGATCCGCAGCCTGGGTCGTGCTTGGCTGGACACCCCGGATCCTGCCCGCGACGGAGAACGCGTGGCTCTTCACGCTTGCGCCCCTGCCTTGGCTGTTTGAGGTCCGAGTGCGGGACCGCGAGACGAAACGCCGCGTCGCCCCCCCGATCCACCCCGTCCTGGGATGGCTCCCGGCGGTTTGGTTGGAGCCAGGAATCCACCATCTGAGAGTCGAAATGGGCTTCCGGACAAAGTAGGAGTTCGCGTGGAGCTGGCACCGGGCGGCCCAAAATGGTCACGCCGCCGTGTCATGAGGCATTCCCACATTGGTGCGACCCCCGAGAAATCGAGTGCGGGAGGCTCCGGACCCATCGCTCAGATGCCGATCAGAGCATCATGGGTGCCTGGTCTTCCAGCGTCGGGCTCGTTGTCGTGTGTATCACAGCCATCTGGCTTGCGATGCGACGCAACCATGAGCTACGTCGCCTGCCTTCACTGCTCGAGCAGCTCTCGGGCCGTGCAGTCGTGTCGTTCTCCGCAAGGGGGCGGCTGCTCGGTCTTGGCCCCCACGCGCTCCGCCTACTCGGCATGCACCGCCGCGCCGACCGTTTCACGACCCAGGACTTGCCGCTCGAGGGGCTCGACGCGCTCTTGCTCGAGGCGGAGTGGCCAGAAGCCGCGGCGACCAGCGCGCTGGGAATGCTCATCCTCCACGGACAGGGCGCCCCTCGCCCCGTGAATGCGGTACTGGTTCCGCTCCGTCCCGAACGGGGCGGGCTGCCCGCGCTGCTCTCGCTATCGATCGACGCGTTTCCACAAGTCCGGGGCATCGACGAGGACGAGCCACTGCGCTACCGAGAAGCCCACGACGGCAGCGTCGCCGACTCTCTGCTGGCCACCACCGCGCCGAGCGCAACCGCTCTCGCGAGAGACTCGCAGCCGATCGGCCCGTTGACCGGCCTGCGCGTGCTGCTCGCCGAGGACAGCCCGGACAATCAGCTCTTGTTCAGCTACTTCGTCCAGGGAGCCGGCGCCGAACTCGTCTTGGTCGAGAACGGGCGTGAGGCCGTGGAGCGTGCCGAGGCGAGCTCGTTCGACATCGTGTTCCTGGACATGCAGATGCCAATCATGGACGGCCATGAGGCAGCGCGCCTCATCCGTGATCTCGATCCACACTTGCCGATCGTCGCACTGACGGCGCGGGGAGAAGCCGAGCATGAGGCCCTATGCCGAGCCGCCGGATGCACGGAGTTCCTGGTCAAGCCCTGTAGTCGCAAGCAGCTCATCGAGATCGCACAAAAGCTCGCAACCCACGACGGCGAGCGGCGTGCTGTCAAGTCCAACGAGACCAGCAGCGTCGCCGCGGACGTCGCCGACGATCTAGAGAACGACCCCGAGTTTCGCGAGATCGTCGCCGACTTCATCGGCGACTTGGGCCGGCGACTCGCATCGATGCGGACGGCCCTGGCCCATGAGAACTGGACCGAGCTGCGCGGCCTAGCCCATCAACTCAAGGGAGCAGCTGGCGGCTTCGGTCTGCCCGAGGTCTCCGACGTCGCGAGCATCCTGGAACGGGATGCGACCGACGGCGCGCCCGCGGCTGTCGATACCCTGGCGGAACTCGCGAGGCTGATCGCCATCGCCAATCCGTCACTTCAAGCGGAGGCGCCTGGATTCGACATTGTCGATCCGACGACAGAGGTCCAGGAACTCGGCGTAGCGGTCGGCGGGAACCCGTCCCGGCCGGACGATCGAGCGTCGACGCACGCGTAGCCGATTGCCAATCAGCTCATAGCTCAGGCCGTAGTCAATCAGCATCCGCCGCTCGAACAGGCCCGAGGGCTGCCCTTGGAATCTCAGCTTTCCCGGATCGATCGTCACGGTCCATTCACGCACATCGAGCGCGCTAAACACGAACGGATGCACGCGGTGAGGACGACCGGCAAATCGCTTCGTGTAGCGTCGGGCCTGAAGCAGGGGGGGCAGCCCGAACGTCTGCCCGTCTCGCTCAAGGAAGTTCTTGCGGGCAAGCCGGAGCTGCAGACTCAACGGCTGTCCATCCACCTCGATTCCACGCAGCTTGGAACGTTCGACGGTGAACCCGCGGAAGAACATGCCCGCGAGTTGCCGACCGGCAAGCCCCTGCCGACTCTTGTTGAGCGAACGAAGCTGCTCCTTGAGCGCGAAGCCATCGGGGCCCGGAAACTCGACGTACGCATCCAGCCGAACATTCGTGCCATCGATCTTCGCTTCGGCCTTCACCCGGACGCCGGTAAGTTCGCGGATGTTGGCGCCGGGCATGCGTCCGGGAATGCCAACGTCGCCGACGAGATCCAGGTATGGACAGCCACCGATCGGATTCCGACCGAGCCGCGGCGGCAGCTTGGCAAACGGATAGTAGCGTGGGGTTCCACGAACGATCCAAAACGAGTCGCCATCACGGGGCTGAACGATCGCGGCCGGGACACTGTAGTAACCCGCATCGCCAAGGAACGGTTCAGGGTTGGGATCGAGGTCGGGCGGGACAGGATGGATCAAAGCCGGCCGCCACCGGACGCCGGCCGCTCGCAACATCGACAGCTGCAAGAAGAAGCGATCGCCCTCGCGTTTGAGGAGCACGCTGACAGGCGCCGGCGATCCACTACGCCGCGTCGGGTCGGGTGTAAGAGCGTGGACGAAGCGATGGATGCGCCGCGCCTTCTCTCGGTCGGACGAAGCGTCGCCAACTACGGCCTTGGTCTTCTCGACGATCTCCAGATACGGTCGCGACGCCTGTTGGAACCAGGTCCTGCGCGCACGGACGAACGGAGCGGATGGACGCTCCTTGCCAAATGTGACCGACGGCGCGAGTTCCTCGACCGGAGGCATGTGAACCTCCTGTTCGATCTTCTTCATGTCCTTCTTCAAGAAGATCCATGCGGTCAGACCGTCGAGTTCGCGGCGCTGGACCTCGGACTCGGGAAAGTTGCGCCGCACAAAGTGCCCGAGGTCATGCCCGTTCGGCAAGAGCACCACGAGCCGACTGAACCGGTAGGGCTTGTCGACGCTCGCAAACGTGAACCGAACGAAGTCGATCGGCTTCAATCCCGGGCTGCTCTTGTAGTTCCGATAGTGTTCCTCGAGGAACGTCCCCGGAACGAGCCGCGGCATGCTGAACGTCCCGGCAACGCGATGTGGCGCAGCCCAGGTTCCGTCAGGTTGGATGGTCCGCAACTCGAGCAACTCACTCGCCTGCGCCGCCTGGCTGGCGTCCTCGAACTGCTCCACGCCACGGCGATCGTTGATTCGCCGCAGGACATGCGTTTCCTCCATCTGGGAACCATCCGGATAGACGCGCACGACCATCTGATCGAGCACGAGAGTCGACGGACTCTGGTCGTCTTCCGGGCGCTTCTTGAACGCAGCCACTTCACTCATGGCGTCGAGTTGAAACGCCTTGCACGCGGGGAACTCCTCGACACCAGCGACGTGCAACACCCAGGAGCGCAGCTCGTGCTGCTGGGGATCCAGGGTGAGACTGCGGCGGTAGTAGCGCAAAGCCTTGGGTTCGTCGCCGGCCAGCTGACACTGCTCACCGACACGCTTGAACAAGGCCGCGGACTCTGGTCGCCGCTCGAGCCACGGCTCGAGCGTTGCTACCGCCTCGCTGTACTTGCCCGCATCACTCAGCGCCGCGGCACGCGCCGAGGCGGCCAGGTATCCATGGGGATCTCCCCGGTACAACATCGCCAAGTACTTATCGGCCCGCGCCTGGTCGCCGACTCGACGCGAGAGCCCAAGCGCGCGCGACGTGAGACCGCGGTGGCCTGGCCGCTCGGCTAACGCCGCCTCGATGCGGGCGAGGGCCGCTGCAGGATTCCCCTCACGACTCTCGATCGCTGCGAGTCCGAGCGCATAGCGTGGCGCGTTCGGCGCCAGAATCGCGAGCCTCTCGTAAGCACGGCGGGCCTCACCAGTCCACCGCATACGAGCCAACAGCCGTTGCTTCTGCTCGACCAGCGGAATGCTCTTCGGATGCTTGGCGATCATCGCGTCGAGCTCGCGCAAGGCTTCCTCGTGTTTGTCGTCGGCAAACATCCGATCGACTTTCGCAACAAAGAGCGCTCGATGGCCGTGCCACTGTTCCTTGTCGATCGCGAGCAACTGGCGAATCTTGCTCCGGATCAAGTCGGCCGGAATGTGCCGAGCCAGCCGCCACGTGTCGAGCACAGCAGCCCGAATCGTCGGATCATCGGGCGCCTTCTTCAGTGCAGCTTGCGCCAGCGAAACGGCGACGTCTCGACGAGCATCGCGAGCCACGAGGTTGGCCGCGAGGGCGAGCGCCTCGGCACTAGCCCCTGCGGTATTGGCAACTCGTTCCACGGCTCGGACCGCATCCTCAAACGCCGCAGGCCTCGCTTCGCCGGCCGCAGCGTCAGCAACCGGATGCAAGACCCGTTTGGCTTCGATGCTGAGCCCCTTGATCGCCGCGCCGACTGCATCCACGGGACGGACTGCGACCGTCGCAGCAAACTCCGACGTCGTCTTGACGAGCAGCCGGTTCCATCCCTTGCGCAGCGCGACGGGCACATAGACCGACGCCGGCTTGCGAACCAACCGTCGATACACGCCCTGATCCTGCCCGTCGTTCCACCAGAGCTGGAACGAACCCGCGCAATAGAACTGCAGCCAAGCCACGCGAGCCTCCTGACTCTCGACTTGGAACAGCGCGTAATGGCATCCGCGGCCATGCAAACGTCCGACGCCTCGCGGCGCCAAGTCGATGCGTGTGCTTCTCGGCCGAGCCTTGGCCCGCCTCCAGCGTAGGCGACCAAAGCGTCCGTTGCGCCGCGCATCCAGCGCGATCTCGCCGTCCTCCGGCGCGTAACGGACACCATAGGCGTCTCCACCCAGGTCCCCGAATGGCCCAATGGCCAGACAAGCGCGCCAGTACTCTCCCAACGGCGAGGCGGCATCGGACGCCTTGAAATCACCGCGCTCGTAGAGCCACTGCGTGAGGGCACCGCGAAGGTTGTGTCGTGCGGTGCCATGCAGCCGGGCGTCGTCCAACCTCGCCCTGAGCTTCCGCCAGACCGCAGGTGAGGAGCCCGGCTGATTGGCCAGCGAGATCCAGCGCCGAACCACGACATCCGCGATCGGATGCGCGGCCGCCGTGCTCACCACCTTCTCCATGGTGCCCACGGTGGCATCGTCATCCCATGTCTTGGGATACAGGGCCTCGAGGACACCGCGCAGCACACCTTGGCCGAGCGATTGCCGCTTGGTCGGTGCTGCCTGCGAAACGAGTGGAGCGCCCGCAAGTGCAAGCATCGCCACAGCAGAAAGATGCATCCTCGTCATTCTATCCCCGACGTGATTGGGCCCCGACTACTTCTGCTTCCGGCGAAGCCGGAGTTCCTTCGATTCCGCACCGTCCACGGTCTCCGTCAATCGCTTGAACGCGTCATATTGCGCCGCCTCGATCCGCTGCGCCCGGAACTCGCGTACTCGATGCAAGGTAATCGTCCCACCTACCTTCTGAACCGTCAGATGAAACGAACCAACGTCTGAGTCATAGGCGACCGGATCCGCCACTTGTGCCCACTCGAATCCCTCTGGCGCCTCGTAGACGATGGTGACATCCGAAGCCTCTGGAGTGCGCAGTAGCATATCGAGAGTTCGCTTCCTTGACGGCGTCAACTGTGAGAGGTTCTCCTGACGGAACGCGGCTCGAACACGCAGGCTCTCGCCCGCTCTCGCAGCGAAACCGCGCACGCGAAAGCGCACCCTGTATTCGGCCGGGACATTGAGCTTCTCCAACGGGGAGAACTGCATATCCACGATCTCGACCTTCCCGAATCGCTTGGCCAATCGATCCGCGATTCGCTCGCGACGCTTGCCGACCTCGTTGCCGTATCGCGCGCGCACGGGTGGGCCAAAGTTGAGGTGCGGCCGGTGGACGTATTCGATGTTCGCATCGCCATTCGCTTCGATTCGAACACGGTAGTGCTCTTCGTTCCGGTTGACCATCGGCTTCGTCCATGGGATCGAACGAACCTTGCCGGTCGATCCCTGAACGACCAGAACGTGGGCGCCGCGATCCATCGAGGGCAACGTGTCGACCGGATGGTACTCGGCGGTTCCATCGAGAAACTGCGCTTTGACTCCCTTCTGTTCCGGAACGTACGTGATGCAGTGATTGAAATGCTCAACGAGCGGCAAGGTGAGGTCGTCGCGTTCTCGAAAACTCTCGCCGCGGATCAGCACGGGGTAGGCCTTGACACCGATCTCTCCCAACATGGCGTTGATCAGGATTGCCTTGTCTTTGCAATCACCATGCTTGCGATCAAAGATCACGCCGACGCTGTATGGCTTGTAGCCATGAACCCCAAACTCCCACGCCTTGTAGCGAACCTCGGTCACAACGAACTCATAGATCCGACGGATCTTGTCCTCGACCGACGTGGCTCCAGCGACGAGCTCTTGGACCTTGCTCTTGATCGCGGGCGTCGCCACCGTCTGCTTACGAATCAGGTTCCACCACCAGCTCGCGAACGCGTTCCAATCCTTATAGGTAGACACGCGAATGAGCGGTCCGGACTCGCGGATCGATGGCGCGCGCAGCTCGGACTCCCGCCGTGGCAGATTTGTCATCTCCCAAGACCGGTGTTCCGCCCCGTCCTTGAGCCTTTCCACGACCGGCTTCGGGGCTCCAATGGACTGGTAGTAGTAGTGACGACCAGGATCCAAGATCAGATCGAGTCGCGATCGGCGCACGGGAACCGGCTCATTGGCCGGGAATAGGTGCACGAGCCCAAAGTAATCACCAAAAAAAGTCGGCGATCGATCGTCGACGCGCGACTTGATCTCCACGACATCGCCCACGGATATCGGTGGAAGATCGACCCAATAGGCGCGACCGAGGTTTGCCTGAGACACCGTACCGTCCGGCTTGACGACCTTGGCCTCGAGAATCCGCGCGGTTTGATCACCACCGTGAAAAGGCGGGGAGTATGTGTCAAAGAAGTTGACGCCTTCCTCGGTCAGGACCCGCGCGACAAAATGTTCATACGTGCTCGTCGTCCCGTCGCGATAGGCCCGCACCAGCTTGTGCCGCAGCAGGTAGTAGTGGGCGTCCTTGGACTCGATCGCGTCCTTGGGCGCGCCTGGATCCTTCTCGAGGATCGCCTTCGCATCGATCTCGTAGCCAGTATAGAAGGTCTCGCCATCGGACTTGAGAAACTCGAGTTTGCGGCGTTGCTCCTTGAGGTTTGGATTGAGGTCGAGCGCACGGCGCAACAGCGTCATTTGTTTGTCGGTCTTGCCTTCGCGCGCAGCCAGATCGGCAAGCGCCAACCACGCCCGCTCGTCTTCGGGACAAACACCGAGCCAACGGTCCCAGACGTGGGCCGCACCGGCGAGGTCGCCAGTCGCGACATGCAACCCCGCAAGCAGGCTGTGCGCCAGGCGGTCCTGCGGGGCCAACGCTAGAGCCTTGCCGGCCAGCGCCAACGCTTCCTTTGTCTTACCAAGGCGCATCAAGGTGCGCGCCAGGTTGTCCGCGGTTCGGGTCGAGTAGTCGATGGCCAACAGACGACGCTGGGCCTGCTCCATCTGCAGGATCTCGGAGCGCCGCTCGAAGTCGCCAATCGCAGCGCCGAGAATCGCCGGGCGCGCAGCGAGCTCGGGGTCCTTGAGGTATTGCGCAAGGGCGAGACGTAAACCAACACCGAACTCCCTGGCGCGGAGCAAGGTCAGGTTCTCTGCGCACGCGTATCCATAGCGGGGATTGACGGCCAAGGCCTTCTTGATCCAGGCCTCGGCCTTGTGAAGATTGCCGCGCTGTTCACGCTCGATCACGCCGAGTGACCACATCGCCTCCGCCGAACGCGGCCAAGCGCGCAGTGCCTCGACATAAGCAAGCCGGCGAGCATTCTCGTCGCGGTCGGCAGCGGAAGCGCCCCGTCGGATGCTCGTGAAGCCGAGGAGGTAGTGCGCCGGCCCAAAGTCCGGGAGCAACGCAGCGGCCTGTTTGGCCACGACGCGATCGCGCCGGGACGCCTCGTCGTCCTCGCCTCGAAGCGCGAGTAGAAAGGCGTAGCGGTAGGCATCCATGCCGAGCGCCTTGGCAGCGTCACTGCCCGAGTCGGGCAGCGCCTGAGCAAGGCTCTTCAGTTTTCGTTGGTACCAATCGACTCCGCCCCGACTCACCGGCGTCGCCTTGGCTCCAGCCAGCGCGTGGGTGCGGCTCGCCTCTGCGATCGCCAGCGGATCGGCACTGACCTTGACACTCGGCGGAAGAGGGTTCCCACCAAGCTCCGTGAGGCGCATACGAGCCGCGAATGGGCCACTCTGCGTGCACAGCTTGACCACCACCAGGTTCCGTCCCGGCACGAGCCGGAGCGCGCACACGTCTTGGTCCCATCCAAGAGGGCGCCTTTGACAATCGCGACGGAGCACCTCCACGCCATTGACCAGCACGACAAGACTGCCCGTGCTAGCCAGCCGCAGGCATGCATCCCGCGCACTCTCCGTCGTCACGCTGAACAAAGCGTAAGCCAGCACCTGCTTGTTCGGACGAAAACGGGCACCCAGGTCGAGCTTGGCGAGTGGCACGGCACTGAGATCGACGGCGCGGTAGGTGACATCTCGCTTCTTGCCGCGGACGCGACCGATTAGCCTTGCCGCCGACGTGCCGGTCTTTGCCTGCGCCTCGAGCGGCCGGTTCTGCGCAGATTCCAGGACGCCCTTGCGACGAAAGCCCGTGCCTCGCTCGTTGTCGAGCGGCCCCAGGACTTGAAAGGTGCGCACGTAGCCAAGCTGATCCAGAATCGCCTTTGCAGCCACGGCGTCGCCGGCGCGGAGCGAGTGCATCGCACGAAAGTGGTCCACCCAGGCCAGCAGCAGGGGCTTGCTCCGCACCGCTGGGCGCTCGCGAAGGCTGTTCAGGTACGCAACAAACCCGGCGTGATCCGGGATCTTCGAGGCCAGGTTGTCGGCGAGCGTCAGCAAAAACTCGGCATGGGCCTCCTGCATGCGATCGAGTTCGGCACTGGCCACCAACGCCGACAACGCGCCTCGCGCGCGCTCGGACGCCTCGCGGTACTGGCCGGAACTCTTCAGCTCCATCGCCTCCCGTTCGAGGTTCTGCCCTTGGAGGCCCGCAATCGCTATCGGAGCAAGAACCGTGAAGACAGCAAGGGTAGTCAGTCGTTGGCGCATGTCGGATCGATTTTGGCGCGGGGTCAGAAAGAAGCACCGGCGGAAAGAAGGGAATGCATCGTGCGTTTTACGGGCTGCGAGGTGCTGGTTGAAGAACTCGCGGCGAAGACCCATTCAGGATGAACCGAGCAGCCGGCTGGATCGTCCACGAACGATTGTCGTAGACTGACACTCCGGCCAGCGGTCATCGATTCCAACCGCGACGGATAGCCGCACGGAACAAGAGACAAACGCATGAGCGATCAGGAAAGAATCAAGAACGTCGTCCGGGATACCTACGCCCGCATCGCCGACGAGGCGCCCACCTGCGCTGATGCCACCGCAGCGCCCGCATCGAACTGTTGCGGCGCCGGCCAGCGGGCACAAACCGTCAGCGAAGTCGCCGCGACGCTTGGCTACACCGAGGAAGAACTCACCGATCTCCCCGGCGGCGCCAACATGGGCCTTGGCTGCGGCAATCCGCACGCCCTTGCGTCGCTCGCTCCCGGCGAAGTCGTGATGGATCTCGGCAGCGGAGGCGGCGTCGATTGCTTCATCGCCGCCAAGAAGGTCGGCCCGACGGGTCGTGTCATTGGCATCGACATGACGCCGGCGATGCTGACCAAGGCACGCGACACTGCAGCCGAGCACGGCTACGACAACGTTGAGTTCCGACTGGGCGAAATCGAACACATCCCGGTCGGCGACAACGAGGTCGATGCCGTCTTGTCGAACTGCGTCATCAATCTAGCCCCCGACAAGGCCAAGGTCTTCCGCGACGTATTCCGCGTGCTGAAACCCGGCGGTCGCCTGTCGATCTCAGACGTCGTCGCCACGGCGGAACTACCCGAAGAGATCCGAAACGACGATGCGCTGTTCTCGGGCTGCGTTTCGGGCGCCGCGTCGATCGACGACCTCGAGCGCTGGTTGAACGACGCCGGCTTCGAAGATGTCCAGATCCGTCCCTGGCAGGAGAGCCGCGAGTTCATCCGCGACTGGGCCCCGGGCAAGAACGTCGAAGACTTCGTCTGCTCCGCGATTATCACCGCGCGCAAACCCGGCGGCTGTTGCTGCGGCTGAAGGCTGGAGGCTGGAAGCTGGCGCAAGAAACAAGCCCGGAGTGAGTCCCGGGCTTCTAAGATCCCCGCGCCATCATGAAGCATCGCGCCATCGCCATTTGGGCCGGCCCCGCCGCGGCCGTCGCTGTCGGGTTGACACTCTCCCAGCTGGGTCTACCGACTCCCGCGGCCAACACGGCGGCGGTCGCAACGCTCTGTGCGATCTGGTGGATCTTCGAGCCGATCCCGATTCCCGTAACGTCCCTGGTACCGTTCGCCGCTTTCCCGGTGCTTGGCGTCCTGGATCACAAGACCGTCGCTACGGCCTACGGACATCACCTGATCCTCCTCCTGCTGGGTGGGTTCATCCTGTCCACCGCGATCGAACGCTGCGGTGCACATCGCCGACTCGCGCTCGGCATGGTGCGGCTCGTCGGTGGCAAGGACCGGAAACGGGTCGTTCTGGGTTTCATGATCGCGAGCGCGGTCTGCAGCATGTGGATCTCGAATACGGCGACCGTGCTCATGATGTTGCCCATCGCGATGGCAATCCTCGACACCGAGGACGATGGGCAGCTTGCCGTACCGCTCTTGCTCGGAATCGCCTATGCGTCGAGCATTGGCGGCATTGGGACGCCCATCGGAACGCCGCCGAACGCCATCTTTCTCGCGACCTACGAGGAAGTCACGCAGAAGTCGTGGTTGTTCCTCGACTGGATGAAGGAGGGCTTGCCAGTCGTCGTGGTCTTCCTTCCGATCGCGTGGCTCTTCCTGACGCGCGGCATGGCCGCGGGCGACCCGATCCGCCTGCCGGCGGTCGGGCCCTGGAAAACAGCAGAGCGCCGCGTGCTGACGGTGTTCGCCATCACGGCGCTGGCGTGGATCTTTCTCGACAGCCCATTCGGTGGATGGAGTCGCCTGATTGCGCCGTTGGGGCCCGACGGCCAGCCACATCCGGCCGTCGGACTCAGCACGGTGCCGCTGATCGCGGTGATCGTTCTGTTCCTGCTGCCTGATGGCGAGGGCGGCAAGCTGCTGGACTGGGAGACGGCCACGAAGATTCCATGGGGACTCCTGCTCCTCTCCGGCGGCGGCATCGCCCTGGCCAAGGCCTTCGGTGCCTCGGGGCTCTCCGCTGCGCTCGGCAATGCGCTGACCGCCCTCACATCTTGGCCCCGCGTCGGCATGGTCGTCACACTCTGCCTCTGCGTCACGTTCCTGACCGAAATCACCAGCAACACGGCGACGACTACGTTGCTCATGCCCATCCTGGCGTCTGCGGCCATCGGAGCCGGGCAAGACCCGGCGACACTCATGCTCCCGGCCGCGATGAGCGCGAGCTGCGCCTTCATGCTCCCGGTCGCTACTGCGCCCAACGCCATCGTCTTCGGCAGCGGCCGAGTACCATCACGCACGATGTTCAGGCAGGGACTTGGCCTGAATCTGATCGGAGTCGTCGTGATCTCAGCGGTGACGCTTTTTCTCTAGTTTGCGCCGGCGACGACCGTCCGCACGGCGCTTGCGGCCAGCCTTGCGCGAATCCGCCGCTGCCCGCATGCGCTTCTGTGCTTCCGCAATCTCGAACGGATCGAGATAGTTGTCTCGATCATCATCTGC
>CAYSWE010000064.1:0-13857 GCA_964434515.1 uncultured Phycisphaerales bacterium
CGCGGCGCAGGCCCCGTACTCTTTACTGCTGCGGATTCCAGTCGCTCGCGGCATCAAGGGGACCGTGCGTGTCCGCTACTCGGGCACGCTCAAGGGTGGTGCCGTGGCTCGAGCCAAGGTCGACATCGGCAATGACCGGACGGCCGAGTTTGATCGCGTTGCCGGTCGGCAGGTCGAGCGGAACTTCGGTGTGACGGCCGGTGGCAATGGGATCGAGGTCCGGATCGAGACAAGCGCGGGTGGGCGCCTGTCGGGTGTCGGCAACAGCGAGTATCAGGCGGGCCTTGTCGTGATCTTCATTCCCAAGCCAGACTGCAGCTTCGCCAGCTACGGCCGCAGCTGTGGTGGCGTGCTCTCGGGGCGGACGGTTCCGACGCCGGGTGGTCCGGTCGTCTTCCTTGAGCTGACCAAAGCTCCCAAGTCCTCGCCCGTCGGCGTCCTGCTGGGTACGCAGAAGACCGAACTGCGCATTCCGAACTCTCCGTGTTTTTTGCTGACCCAGCCGATCGTGTTCTTCCTGTTCAACACGAACCAGAAGGGCAAGGCGACCATGGTGCTCGGTGGTGGACCCGCCACGCCGTTTCGCTTCCTAGCCCAGGCGCTGATCCTCGATCGGGTGAAGCTCGAGTTCGTCGCTAGCCAGGGGCTCGAAGCCGTGTGTCGCTGAGCGGCCCGCCGTCAGTCCTTGCGCGCTCCCAGTTTGTCGAGCAGGGCCTCGAGCGCAGCCGCGGCGGCGCGTGCCAGTGCCTGCATGCGGTCGCGCGGCGCGGGAGACTCGGCCTTGGATCTCCCCTCGACCGAGAATGCTTGCGGCCTGCCATTGGCCGGCAGTCGCCGCGCGCGCAGCACCATGTGCGCTTCGTTCGTTGGTAGCTCGATGGCGAAGATCTCGATCGCGATCGTCAGCCGTGAGGCCGGTCCCTCAGTCGGGTGGGTGAGGATGTCGGCAAGTGCGCGACGCACCATGTCGCTGGGTGGACCTGTCCAGCGATGTTCCTCGTCGTAGAAGAGTTCGATGCCGTCGCGCAGCGTCAGGCTATCGCGGACGGCGCCATCCGCGTCGACCTGCATCAGCTCGAGTTCGGCGGTGGCACGCGTTGCCAATGCGGCCTCGATGACACCGTCGGCCATGTAGTAGTGCAGCGGAATTGGAGTTCTCGGTGAGAGGCACCCACTGCCCGCGAGCAGCGCGCTCAGGATGAGCGCGCTCGTCTGGCGCCTGTCGGAGGCCGTGCACGAGTCTCGGTTGCGTGGTTGCATCATCCTACTTTCCCGTTGCCGCGCGCGCCCGCCCGCGCAGCAGTGCCCCGGGATCCCGTTCCAGGAGGTCGAGCAGCCGCCGGAGTGAGGTGATCAGTCGATGTGAGTCGCGGAACCCGTGGACGAACGTCGTGCCGGCTCGATCGAGTCCCTCCGCGGTCGTTCGTACGGCCGCGGCGGCAGCGCGCAGCTCGCGCATCGTCGCACCGACCTCGGACTGCGCAACTTGCTGCTCGATTCGTCGCATGAGCGCTGCGGTGCGCGTGAGCGCGTTGCTGAGCGGCCCGTTCTTGTCACGGAGGTCCTGCACCAGCTGCTCGACCGCGTCGAGAGTCTGCGTGCCCTGGGTCAGCACATGATCCGCGTGGTCGATCACGCGCTTGATGTCGAACTCGTCTAGCTTGGCGGCCGCCCGATCGGAGAGCATGCGCAGCGAGCGGGAAAGCTGGTCGACGTTGGCGCTGGTGATGCCCGCCGTGATGACGCGGAGGCTTTGGTCCACGCGATCTACAAGGTCGGGCAGTTTGCCGAGTGTCTCGAGCAGTCGGCCCTCGATGCGTCGCCACGTCGACGGGATGGTGTAGATCATCGGTTTGTTCGTCGCGAACGGATAGGGCGTGGGGGGGTACTCGTTTGGATCGAAGAAGTCGCTTTGGATGTAGGCGATCCCGGTCAGCGGCGAGCGCACGAGCTGCACGCGCAGGTCCGCCATGGCGCGTGCATCGATCGTCTCGCCGGGAGGGAGTTTTTCGTCGGGATCGCGCAGGCGCAGGTCCAGGAGTGCGTCTTGGAAGATATGGGACGCAACTTCGACGTGCTTGCGGTCGGCCGCCGCGCGGATGCGCGCGACCTCGCCGATTTCGACGCCACGAAACTTGACGGGAGAGCCCAGGGATAGGCCATCGACGGGTTCGTCGAAGTAGGCGTACACGACGAAGAACTGGCGATTGAGCCGATCGAGCCCGAGCCACACCGCGGCGCCGACCGCCAGCGCCACGCCGAGCAGGACGAACAGTCCTAGCTTCCAGTAGTTGTCGGTTCGGTTCATGAGGTTGGTGCTGACCTGCGGCCGCGCGTGAGAAATGCCCGGACGCGCGGATCTTTGCTCGTGTCGCGCAACGCTCTCGGCGTTCCGCATGCGATCATTCCGTGAGCCCCGGCGTCGAGCATGACAATCCGGTTGGCGATCGTGAAGATGCTCTCCAGGTCGTGCGTCACGACGACGACGGTTACGCCCAAGTCCGTGGCAAGTTGCATGAGGAGGCGATCGAGTTCGACCGCCGTCAGCGGATCCAGCCCTGCGGAGGGCTCATCGAGGAACAGGAGTTCCGGGTCCAAGGCCAAGGCGCGGGCAATGCCGGCGCGCTTGCGCATCCCTCCGGACAGCTCGCTCGGCAGGTGATTCTCGAAGCCGGTCAGGCCAACGAGAGCCAGCCGTCCCATCGCCGAGGCCCGGATCGCGTCCATGGGCATGTCGGTCCACTCACGTAGGGGGATTGCGATGTTCTCCAGCAACGTCATGGAGCCGAACAGTGCGCTGGACTGAAACAGCACGCCCCATGGAAGGGCCCGATCGGGGATCAGCCGAGGGCTGCCAAACCCGACGATTTCGATGCTTCCAGACATTGGCGTGTCGAGGCCGATCAGGTGTCGCAACAGAGTGGATTTACCACAGCCGCTCGGGCCGAGAATGCAGAACACCTCGCCGCGCTCGACGTCGAAGTCGAGGTGCTCGAGCAGCGGCACGCCCGCGTGGCCGACCGTGAGGTCGCGCACTCTGACGATGGGATGTTCCACCTGCGGACAGGCGATGCGAGAGGAACTCACGATCAGATCCCGAAGAACATGTAGTAGAGCCAAGTGAATACGGCGTCGAAGGCCACGAGACTGAACAGCACGGTGACGACGGCCGATGTCGTCGACCGACCGACCTCGGCGGCACCGCCGCGCGTGGCCAATCCCCGTTGACAGGCAATGAGGGCAATCACGATCGCAAAAGCAAAGCTCTTGAGGATTCCGCCAAACACATCGGTCAAGTGCAGTGCCTTCTCGAGCTCCGTCACGTATTGCACGGTCGTCAACCCGAGCCCGGTGATGGACATCAGCCAACCGCCGGCGATGCCCACGACGTCAGCCGCGAGCGTCAGGAACGGCACGGCAATGGCCAGTGCCACGACGCGCGGAAAGACCAGGTAGCGCATCGGGTCGAGTCCGAGCGTTCGCATCGCATCGATTTCTTCTGAGACTCGCATGGTGCCCAGTTCGGCGGCGTAGGCTGCCCCGGACCGACCGGCCACGACGATCGCCGTCATGAGTGGGCCGAGTTCGCGCACGATGGACAGGCCGACGAGATCCGCCACGAAGAGGTTGGCGCCGAAGCGTGACAGCTGTGGTTCCGCCTGCAACGCCATGATGAGTCCGATCAAGAAGCTGATCAGCAGCACGATGGGAGCTCCGTCCGCGCCGGCCCGCTCGACCAGACCGGGAATGCTTCGCCACGGCAGGCTCGACGGATGTCGACTCACGCGGAAGCCGGATGCGAAGAGCGCGCCCGTGAAGCTGAGCACGTCCAGCATCGTGCACACGCACGAGACCGTCGATCGACCCAGGTGCGCGAGCATACTCTCCGTTCGCGGAGCATCCTTGAGGCACGTTCCGGCGACCGGTGGCGTATAGAGCCCGAGCAAGCGCGCGACCTCGCCATGCGCCCCAGCGAACTCCACCGCGACATTTTCGCAGCACGCGTCGCAGGCTAGTGCATGCAGCATCGCGGCTCCAGCGCCGTCGAGCCGTTCGAGCCCGGACAGATCCAGCTCGACGCGCGTCACCGGCGAGTCCGCCATATGCGCGAGCTCTTGCCACAAACGAGCACTGTCGGCGAGCGAAATCACACCCGAGAGGTGCACGGTCCGCTTGGAACCGTCGCTCGTCCGTCGCACTGCAAATCCCGGTTGCGCCACGGAGGCTGTATAGGCGGTTCCGACTACGCGCGAAAGGGCCACTGTGTCGGAGCCGGAGCCCGGACCGCCCGCGAGGTCAGCTGCCTGCTAAAAGAGGCGCAGGCCGAAAGCCTCGCTCGACGTCAGTCCGAGTTGCCCGGCGGGATCGCCGACGAGCCACTGGCCGTAAATCTTCTGGTTGCGCAGTGTGGCGTTGGCCGGGACCTGAAAGAACGTCGATGTCCATCCATTGCCGGCGCCGGAGCCTCGCAGCACGCCAACGGGCACGATGAAGAAGCCCGCACTTAGCCTTAAGTGAATCCGCAGATCAGCAAAGACCCGACCGCCGAGCGATGGCTGCAGGTCGAACGCGAGCACGGCCGGTTGGCCGCCAAGCGCATCTTGCACGCCGAGGCTCATCGTCGCGTTGCCGAGCGACGCGGGTTCGAACGCCACTGCTGCTGGAACGGACCCGCCCGTGCCGCTCGTGCCACGACCGTAGAGCCACGGCATCGCCGTTTCGGTGGACAGCTTCGGCCGATCGAACGGCGGCAGGCCGGCGCGCACGCGCGGGTCGGTCAGCGTCTGTAAGAATGCGACGATCTGGTTGCGGTCGGTTGGACTGAGACGGAAGCGACGCATTCGGCGATCCAGGTTTTCGCGAACATCCCCGCCACGCGCATAGAAGTCCATGACGTCGTTCAGTGTCGCGAAACGACCGTTGTGAAAGTACGGGGCACGTAGCGCGACGTTACGCAGACCGGGCACGCGGAACCTGCCGCGATCGGCAAAACGGTTCGTCACGTTCTGGCGACCGGGGTCTTCATTCGATGGACGTACGCCGGTGTTCGCGAATGAGTGGTCGGTCAGCAAGGGGCCACGGTGGCAACGGGCACAACCGACTCGGTTGAACCGATTGAGGCCGGCCTGTTCGGTCGGCGTCAGGGCACGCCGATCGCCACCGACGAACTGGTCGAAGCGACTCTGATTCGAGATGAGTGTGCGCTCATAGGTGGCGATCGCCATGACGATTCGAGCCGGTGTCACAGCCTTGGAACCGAACGCGGCGACGAATAGGTCCGGGTAGCTCCTCGTGCCGATGAAGGCGCGCAGGGCCACGGGGATGCCGCTCGCGAGTGCGAGGGGTTTGGATCCAGCGATTCGCCTGGCGATGTCCGCCCACTTTTGGCCGAAGTGTGACATCTCGACCGGATTCACCGGGGGCGCAGAAGCCTGACTCTCGAGTGCCGCACCAAACTGTAAGAGCACGGTGCGACCGTCGTTTGGGTCGACGAAGCGACCCGTGGCCCGGCCGTCCCAGAACTGCAGACGCTCGAAGGCAGCGTTGATGACGGGCATCGCGCGACGCTCGGTCACTTGCCGATCGAGGCCGAACAGCGCCGAGTAGGTGTAGCTGGCGTTGGCTCCTGCCTCGACGACGCCCGGGGATCCGAGAACGTCGTCAGCGGTGCCGAAGCGACGGTCGCGGCCAGGGTGGCGTGCACCGGGAAGCCGTGTGCGCACATCCGATCCGCCTGCGGTCGGCATGTGGCACGTGCCGCAGGCCATCGTTTTCGACGGCGACATCTGTTCGTCCCAGAACAGGGCCTTGCCGAGCAATGCCTTGGACGTCGTGATGGGGTTTCCCGGCGGCACCGGTACGCGCGGGAAGGTCTGCGCACGCAGCATCGCCGGCGCAAACGAGACTGTCAGAACGATCGGGATCCACAGTGTCTTCATCGAAAACTCCTTCGTTGGTTGCATGCAGGGTCGACGACGGACCTTGCATGTTCCTGAAGGCGTTGCGAACCCTTACCAGTCGCGTGTCGTGAGGGTTCGCATGTGTTGCTCTAGCCACTCGGCGGTCTTGGCGGGATCCCACTTCGCGATTCGAAACTTGATGGCTGTGCGCACCGAGATCTGTGCCGAGCGCGAGGCGGCGAGTGCCGCTTCGACCTCGGGCGAGAGCAAGAAATCGATCAGCTTGCGGCCATTCTTCGGGTGCGGGCCGTTGCGGACGAGGGCGACGGTGTTGGGGATGAGGAAGGTGCCGACGCCGTCTTGGTCGGGGTAGACGGCGGCCACGCTGAAGCCCTTCTCCACGCTGGCCACGTGGAAGTCGTCGGTGTCGGTGAAGCCGAAGGCGTAGTCGCCGGCGGCCACGGCGCGCATCGTCGCGCCGTTGCTTTGCAGCATGGCGACACCGTTGTCGTGCAGTCCGTCGAGGAAGCGCGTTGCTTCGGTCTTACCTAGCGTCGTGAAGAGCGCGGCCACATGCGTCAGTGTGGTCCCCGTGAGCGGTTTCGCCATAGTCCCCTGGCCGCGGAAGCGCGGAGCGATCAGGTCCCACATGCTCGTTGGATACGCGGCTTTGTCGGGGAGGCGCTTGGTGTTGACGATCAGGACCCGTGCGCGTGCCGCGAAGCCCGTATAGAGGTGGCGCGGCCCGCGGAACTGCGGCGGAATGTCGCGCGCCGATGGGGAATCATAGGGCTCGAGCAGGCCGAGCTTGGCGAGCCGCGCCGTGTGCACGATTTCGTTGTTCCAGAACACGTCCGCGCGCGCGTGCTGCCGCTCTTGGATCAGCGCCTGGACCAGTCCGACCGTCTTGTTGGCCTCGGTGTCGTAGCGCGCGCGCACGTGGAGCCCGGTGCGCTTTTCGAACAGCGCGACGATCTTCGACGAAGTCACTTGGTCGGTGGCGACGTAGAGAACCACGTCAGCGCGGTCGCCGCAGGCCTGCAGGAGCCCGATGAGGCTTAGGGGCAGCGCAAGAATCACGGCCCGCTTTCGACCGGTTCTTGCGCGAACTCTGCGCCAGATTGCGGTTGTGAAGCGGCTGTGGTTGTGCGGCAGGATGGCGTTCGGCATGATCCCCCAGTCTACAGCGGAGATGGATCGACGATGAAACTTGCGGCACGCATGGCCAACCTCGGTACCGAGACGGCGTTCGAGGTTCTCGCACGGGCGAAGGCACTCGAGGCTGAGGGGCGCGATATCGTGCACCTGCAGATCGGAGAACCCGATTTCGACACACCCAAGAACGTGATCGACGCCGGTTGCGAGGCGCTGCGCAGCGGTTGGACCCACTACGGGCCGGCTGCCGGCCTGCCGCAGCTACGTGAGGCCATCGCCGGTGAGTTCGAGCGCACCCGTGGTGTCGCCGTGCATCCGGACGAGGTCGTCGTGGTTCCCGGCGGCAAACCGATCATGTTCTTCCTGATGCTCGCCGTGCTCGACGCTGGGGATGAGGCCGTCTATCCAAACCCCGGGTTCCCGATCTACGAGAGCATGATCGACTTCCTCGGAGCCAAGGCGGTGGCGTGCCCGTTGCGCGAGCAGAACGCCTTCGCGCTCGACGTCGACGAGCTGCGCTCGCTGCTGAACGATCGCACACGCCTCCTGATCCTCAACTCTCCGAGCAATCCATGTGGCGGAGTGCTATCCAAGCAGGACATCGATGGCATCGCTGAGGCCGTCCGGAGCTACCCGGATCTGTGGATTCTGTCGGATGAGATCTACAGCCGTATTCTCTATGATGGGCTCGAGCATTGTTCGCTGTTGGCCCATGAAGAACTGCGCGAGCGTTTGATTGTGCTCGACGGGTTTTCGAAGACCTATGCCATGACCGGCTGGCGGCTCGGGTATGGCGTCATGCCCAAGGAGCTGGCCAAGCGCATCGCGCAGCTGCAAGTCAACGCGACCTCGTGCACGGCGGCGGCGACGCAGATTGCCGGCGTCGAGGCGTTGACCGGACCGCAGGCCGAGGTCGAGCACATGCTGCGCGAGTTCGACAGTCGGCGTCATGTCATCGTCGACGAACTCAACGCACTGCCTGGTGTCACCTGTCTGATGCCCAAGGGAGCGTTTTATGTGTTCCCCAACTTCAGCGAACTCGGCAAGACGTCCAAGCAGCTCGAAAACGCGTTCCTCGAAGATGCGGGCGTCGCCTGCCTGGCGGGGACGAGCTTCGGGGCACATGGCGAAGGGTACCTGAGGTTTTCGTATGCCAACAGCGTTGCGAACATTCAGGAAGCGATGCGTCGGATTCGTGCGCAGATCGCGAAGTTCTGACGGCAATCGACGATGACTCCGCATACGCTGGATTTTCGTTCCGACACCGTGACCAAGCCGACCGATGAGATGCGGCGGGCAATGGCCGAGGCCGTGGTTGGCGACGACGTGCTCGGCGATGACCCCACCGTCCAGGCGCTCGAGCGGGAGTTTGCCGGCGCGCTGGGCAAAGATGCTGCGCTCTATTGCCCGTCGGGGTCGATGTGCAATCTGATTGCGCTTTGTGTGTGGTGTCGTCCTGGCGACGAGATCGTCATGGAAGAACGTACGCACACGTTCCGCTACGAGGGTGGTGGTGCGGCGCGGTTTGCCAACACTCAGGTGCAGACGTTTCCGCGCGCCACCGGCGTGCCGGAAGTCGTTGACCTCACGTCGCGGATTCGGAGCAAAGACATCCACGAGCCGCGCACAAGCTTGTTCGTGCTGGAGAACACGCACAATATGGCCGGTGGCCGCGTCGTGCCACTCGAGCGGGTGCGGGAGCTCGCCGACGCCGCGCACGAGCATGGTCTGCGCATGCATGTGGATGGCGCGCGCCTCTTCAATGCCGCGGCCGCGCTCGGCGAGTCGGTCGCGGCGCTCGCGGCGCCCGCCGACTCGGTGATGTGTTGCCTCTCCAAGGGGCTTGGCGCCCCGATCGGCTCCTGCCTGGCCGGGACTACGGAGTTCGTCACCGAGGCGCGTCGGGTCCGCAAGGCACTCGGCGGTGGCATGCGCCAAGTCGGAATTCTCGCGGCCGCCGGCCTGCTCGCATTGCGCGACGGGCCCAAGCGCTTGCCCATCGATCATGCCCGCGCCAGGCGTTTCGCCGAGGCGCTCGAGGGAACGCCGGGACTGCGCGTCGATCCGGCCGACGTCGACACCAATATGGTCATGGTCGGACTCGAGGAGTCGGTCGACACCAAGGCATTCGTTGCGCGCCTGGCGGCGCGCGGATTGATGACGTTCGCCACCGGGCCGCACGTGCTGCGCTTCGTGTTCCATCGCGATCAGACCGAGGATGATGTCGATGCGGCAATCGACGTGCTACGAACCACTGCGCAAGGAAGCGATGTATGAGTATTTTCAAGGCCTATGACATTCGCGGGATCTATCCCGACCAGATCGATGAGGACACCGCCCGTCGAGTCGGCCAGGCGCTGGCGCAGTTTCTCGACGCGCGTCGCTTGGTCGTCGGGCGCGATATGCGCACGATGGCACCGTCCATGACCGATGCGCTGTGCGCCGGGATTCAATCGCAGGGATGCGAGGTCGTGGACATCGGGCTGGTGTCGACGCCGGTTGTTTACCACGCCATTGGCACGATTCCCTGTGACGGCGGTGTTGTCGTGACGGCGTCGCACAATCCCAAGGAATACATCGGCCTCAAGATGTGCAAGGCCGGGCCGCGGCCGCTCTCCGGTGACTCGGGCATCCCCGAGGTGCAGGCGTTGGCGGAGGGACCGGAGCTGCCGAGTGTCGCGGCCGCCGAGCGTGGTCGGCGTGAGTCCGTCGACGTCAAGCAGGGCTACATCGAGAAGCTGGTCGAGTTGACCGGTGGGTCGGACGCCATCGTGCCGCAGAAGATCGTCGTCGACTATGCCAACGGCATGGGGATCGCCGAGGGGCCGGAGACGTTCGCGCGGTTCCCGGGGCTCGACGTCGTGCCGATCTTCGACACGCTCGATGGCACGTTTCCCAACCACGAGGCGAATCCGCTGAAGGAAGAAAACCTCGATGTGCTTCGCGCGCGTGTGGTCGCCGAGGGCGCGACCCTCGGGCTCGGATTCGATGGCGACGCCGATCGGTGTGCCTTCGTGGATGCCAAGGGGCGCACCGTCGGGGCCGACATCATCACGGCGATTCTCACGCCCAACCTGCTCGCCCGGCGTCCCGGCGCGGGCGTCATCTATGATCTGCGTTCGTCCAAGATCGTTCCCGAGACCATCCTGGCCAACGGAGGCGTTCCGGTACGCGAGCGCGTCGGGCACTCCTTCATGAAGGAGACGATGCGCGAGAAGAACTGCATCGGCGGTGGCGAACTTTCCGGGCACTTCTACTTCTCGGAGTTCTACAACAGCGACTGCGGCCTGCTGGCCGCGCTCGTCACGTTGGCCGAACTGAGTCGGCGCGGCGTGGATCTCGAAGCTGCTGCCGCCAGTCTGCGCGTCTACCAGCAGTCCGGCGAGATCAACTTCCGCGTCGAGGACAAGGCGGGGGCAATCGACCGGATCTCGGCGGCGCTCAGCGGAGGCGAGCAGGACCGGCTCGATGGCATCATGGTGCAGTTCCCCGATTGGTGGGTCAACGTGCGACCCTCGAACACCGAACCGTATCTGCGCCTGGTGATGGAGGCGGATAACGCGGCGCTCTTGGCGGAAAAGCAGGCGGAGATGATCGCCCTGCTGGGCGAGCCGGTCTGATCCGGGGCTGACTTCGCGGACTGCGCTTCCCGAAGCATGACATCCGGGGTGCCGGCCCGTAGAATCCTTGCGTGATTTTTTTTGGCTCCGCGGAGCCCGACCCGGCGGAGAGTTCGATGTCGTTTCTACCCTGTGGCGTGACTACGCTGCTCACGGACCTTGGTCTTGGTGACCCCTCCGTGGGCATCATGAAGGGCGTCATGATCTCGCGTTTTGCGCAGATCAAGATCGTCGACCTGTGCCATTTCGTGCCGCCGAAGGACGTCTTTTGGGCCTCGTTCGCGCTGGCCGGGAGCTACAAAAACTTTCCACCGGGGACGGTGCACTGTGCCGTGGTCGCTGCGGGGTTCGGGACCAAGCGCGGGATCCTCGTTGCCGAGATCGCGGGCCATACGTTCGTCGCGCCGGACAATGGGCTGTTGACACGAGTGTTGGCGGTTCCCGGTGCGGTCGTCCGGCGGGTCGACCTCGAGCGTGTCCCGGTCGCGCCGGTGCGGCGGTCGCTCCATACTCGCGACATTGTCGCTCCCATCGGGGCGCTCCTCGCGAGCGGCAAGCTTGCCGGCAAGGACGTCGGTGAGGTCGAGGACGAGTTTCGGTCGCTCGAGGACTGGCCGGTCCAGAGTTCGGAGGCAATGGCGCAGGGCGTAATCGTCGGCGAGGACCGGTTTGGCAACCTGTTCACGACACTCACCGAAGAGGATGTTCCGCAGAAGGGCAAGCTGGTAGTTCAGCTCGCCGGTCGACGACTCGAGCTCGTGCACACGCTGACGCAAGTGGACAGCGGCGTTGGCATGGCGATGTTCAACTCGTTTGGGATGCTCGAGGTCGCGATTCGCGACGGCCGCGCCAGCGAAGAGTTCGCGTGGGAGCGCGGCACTCCAATCCAAGCCAGCGTGATCTGAGCGTGGCGCCGCACGGTCGGTTGCGATTGCTCGGCGTGCCGATGGATCTGGGAGCAGATCGGCGGGGTGTCGACATGGGGCCAAGTGCCGTACGTGGCGCAGGGTTCGCACAGCTTTGCCGCAGGCTCGGCTATGAGGTACGCGATGGCGGAGATGTGCATGTTCCGACGCCAGAGAGTCGCGAGATCGGCGCGAAGCACGCGAAGTACCTGAGCGAGATCGCCGCCTCTTGTGATTTACTTCGCGTCGCGGTGCGCGACGCGCTCGCCGCTGGCGAGATGCCGGTGGTTGCTGGCGGTGATCACTCGATCGCCGTTGGGACGGTCGCTGGTGTGGCGGAGCACTATCGGGCCAACCGAGAATCCATTGGCCTTTTGTGGATCGACGCCCACGCCGACATGAATACGCCGGAGACCTCGCCGAGTGGCAACGTGCATGGCATGCCGCTCTCGGCGTGCCTGGGGCTCGGCGCGCCGGAGTTGACCGAACTCGGCGGTTTCGGTCCGAAGGTGAGGCGCGACCACGTGGTCTTGCTCGGCATCCGGGACCTCGATCGGCGAGAGAAGGAGATCGTGCACGCGTCGGGCGTGCATGCTTACACCATGCGCGCAATCGACGAGCGCGGTTTGGCCGAGGTCATGACCGAGGCGCTCGGGTTTTTGACCGACGGGACGGCTGGTTTTCACGTCTCGCTCGATTTGGACGGCCTGGACCCGAGCGTAGCGCCGGGCGTCGGCACGCCCGTTCGCGGTGGCCTTAGCTTTCGGGAGGCGCACCTTCTGATGGAGATCGTGGCCGATAGCCGTGCGGCGGTCAGTCTCGAGGTCACCGAGATCAATCCGATGCTGGACGTGCGCAACCAGACTGCCGAAGTTGCTGTCGACCTGCTGCTCTCTGGGCTTGGCAAGTCGATTCTATAGGAGAGGTTGACGTGCTCGATCGCCATACGTATCTGATTCGCGAACACGTGGGGATGATGAAGCTCCACGAAGCCTTCGACATCCTGGATCCGGAGACCGGGGATCTCTTGGCTACGGCGGTCGAGGAGGCTTCCAGCTGGCGCAAAGCGGCGAAGCTCGTGGTCAACAAGGGGATGCTGCCCTTTGAGGTGCACATCGACGATCCGCAAGGCAAGCGGCTCATGACGGTCTCTCGCGGCTTCACGTTTCTGCGTTCGCGCGTGCGCGTCACCGCCGGCGGACAGCTACTCGGAACGTTCAAGCAGCGCTTGATGTCGATCGGCGGCAAGTTCGACATCTTGGATGCGAACGATCGCAAGGTCGCTCAGCTCAAGGGCAATCTCGTGGGCTGGAACTTCAAGTTCGTCAGCGAGAGCGGGCAGGAGCTGGGCGTCGTGACCAAGAAGTGGGCAGGCATTGGCAAAGAGCTGTTCACCAGTGCCGACAACTACATCGTGACGATTGCCAAGGAAGTCGATCCTGTCGGTGCCGGAAGCCTGCTGCTGGCGGCGGCCTTGTGCATCGACATGGTGTTCAAGGAGAACCAGTAGCCGGGCGTGATCACCCGGGTTGTCCTTCTGAGCATGCTTGTGTGGCTCAACGGACTCGGTGGGCAAGCATGGTGCCGAAGGTCAAGTGGTTGACGTTCAGTGCTTGAAAGTAAATGGGGCGTCCAAGTGGTGCGAGGAGTGTGCCGTTAATGATCGCAGCGCGAGTCGACTTGTTGCCGGAGAGCATGCTGGTGCCGACGTGGATGAGTCCGCCAGCACGAAAGGGATCGAGTGCGAGGAGGCCTTGGAAACCGGGGATTGCGACCGGGCTGGGGAGCCTCTCGAGACTTGCGAAGGTCACGATCAAGTTGTTGTTCGATGGAGCCCCGAAGACGTTGAGGACCTGAGATCCGAAGAACCACAGCGCCGGGCGGACGACGCGCTGGATCGCGACATCGTCGATGTAGACGCCGTACTGGCCTCGGCCACGTACCGTGATTAGCGTGAGCTTGACGGGGAACGTTCCCCTCGAGGCGATGTAGACAGGTTCGGTTGCTCTCGACTCGCCGGAATCCGCCGAGAGGGGGACCGGGCCGGACAGGATCGTTGCTCCGTGCAAGCTAAAGGGGCACTGCGCGAGCCGGGCCTGATAGTAGCCGGGCGCGATCACCCGGATGGTCTGGACAAGCTGCGCCTGTCGAGTCGCGCTGGTGAGGACCTCCAGCACGGTATCACGGTCATGCAGGCCAACAGGGATTCCCTTTGGCAGCCGCATGCGCACGCCGGGGAAGGTCACCTTCCAGGGCGCGAGCGTCTTGCCCTCGAAG
>CAYSWE010000065.1:0-13734 GCA_964434515.1 uncultured Phycisphaerales bacterium
GTACAAGCTTCGACCGGCAAGGAGCTCTGGGCAATCGACGCGGGCTTTCGACAACGGTGCGTCGCAACGCCAGCGATCGCCGGACGCTACGTCCTGGTGTCCGCCGGCAGCGGTGGCGGCGGGCAGGAATGCATCGTGGTCGAGTTGCCGAGCGGATCCACAGCCAAGCCGCGCATCGCCTACCGGCCGCGACGCAACCTGCCGTACGTGCCGAGCCCGCTCGGAGTCGGTGGGCGGTTCTACCTGTTCGCCGACAACGGCGTCGCGAGCTGCAGGAACGCGGCGTCCGGCAAGATCGTTTGGCGCAAGTGCCTCGACGAGACGTTCTTCAGTTCGCCCGTCTCCGACGGCAAGACGATCTGGATCGGCGGCCGGGGCGGCAAGCTGCTGGCGCTGGCCGTGGGCGACGAGTTCGAAGCACGCGGCGAGCTTGACTTGGAGTCCGAGATCCTCGCCACGCCGGCGATCGCGCACGGTGCGCTCTACGTACGCACGGCGCACGAACTGATCTGCCTCCGAGCTCGTGCAACTGCCGAATCTAGCCCGACGAGTCGACCGGGCAAATAACGCGCTCGGCATCGGCGAAGAACGTGGGCCAACTCTTGGCGACGCACTCCGGGTGCAGGACGCGACCCGCGCGCCGATGCAGCCGCAAGAGAGACCAGAACGCCATCGCCATGCGATGATCCTGCGCGGGATCCAGTTCGACCGACTCGCTCGGAGCCGCGCCCGAGCCGCGCAGTCGGAGGCCGTCCTCGAGCTCGTCCACGTCGAAACCGAGCTGCTTCATGCCATGCGCGAGCACCTGGATGCGATCGCTCTCCTTGCCACGCAGCTTCGCGGCGCGCAGCGTATGGGTCCCTGGACGCAGCGACAGCAGAACCACGAGCGGCGGAAAGAGATCGGGGGCATCGGCCAGACCCTCGACGACGTAGTCGCCCTCGCCCGGTGCACCAGAAACGAGGACGCCGCTACCTTCGCGCTCGACCGATGCGCCCAGCGCCGTCAGGTGCTCGAGCATCGCAAAATCGGGATGCCCGAGATCTTCGAGTCCCTCGATGCGTACCGGCCGGCCCTTGCCGATCGCGAGCACTGAGAGCCACGCCGCAGCCGACGGATCCGCGGGCACGACAACGCGTTTGGGTGGCGCGGTGCTCCGTCCCGATACCGCGATGCCGCCGGGTGCCTCGTCGACCGAGACGCCAAACGAGCGCAGCCAGGCGATCGTCAGATCGAGGTAACCACGCGGGCCGCTCACGTGCAGCTCGCCACCCTGCGGCGTGCCTGCAAAGGCGAGCAAAGCGCCGGTCGCCGCCTGGCTCGTGACGCGGAGATCCAGTTCGACCGGCGCCGCGCACGCGCAGCCGGTGAGCGTGAAGGGCACCGATTCCGCGGTTCGTTCGAACCGAAACCTGGCGCCTCGAGCCTCGAGCATCGACACCAGGCCGCCGAGGCCGCGCCGGCGAAGTCCCGGATCGCCGTCGAAGCGCGCCGTCCCGCCGAGCAGGCCGAGGATCGCAGTGAAGGTGCGCAGCGCGGTGCCATTCTGTCCGAGCTGCAAGGTCGTAGCGGCTCGCGGCGCAACATAGCCGTGCCCGGTCACCAAGACACGCAGCCAGACGCCATCGCGGACCACGTCGGCTCGAACCCCGAGCGCCCGCAGCGCGTGCAAGAAGACCTCGACATCCTCCGCCAACTCGCTCCCACGCGCCACGACTTCGACGCTCCCACCTGTGAGCCACGCCAGCAGCAGAGCGCGGCTGAAGCTACTCTTGCAGGGCGGCGGCCGAAACGTCTCGGGAAGGGCGCTCAAGAGTCCTTGGCGGGCGCTTCGCGACCGGCTAAGAGGGGTGCTTGCGGACGGCCAAGCGGTGCTGGTCCGCGGACAGGAGAAAAGCCCGTGACAGTCATGCCAAAGCCGGTGCTCGACGTCGATCTTCCATTCGCCAAGCATATCGCTTCGGGCAAAGTCCGCGAGATCTTCGAACTGGGGGACGACCTGCTCATCGTCACCACCGACCGCATCTCGGCCTTCGACGTGGTGATGGAACAAGGCGTCCCCGGCAAAGGCGTCGTGTTGAACGGCCTGTCTCGCTTCTGGTTCCAGTTGACGCGTGATCTCATCGACAACCACATGCTGTCGACCGAGGTTGCCGCGTGGGACGACGTTCCGAGCGAGTTCCGTGCGATCCTCGCCGGTCGAAGCATGCGCTGTCGCCGCGCCGAAGTGCTGCCAATCGAGTGGGTCGTCCGCGGCTACCTCACCGGCAGCGGCTACAAGGACTATCAGGACCATGGCGCGGTGTGCGGAATTGAGCTAGCAGGCGGCCTCCAGCACGCGGCCAAGCTTGAGCCTGCCATTCTCACCCCCACGACCAAGGCTGACCGAGGCCATGACCTGCCGATCTCCTTCGACGAAGTCCTTGCAACGATCGGCGAAGAACTCGCCGTGCGCGGGCGCGACCTCGCGCTGCAGCTCTACGCGCGTGGTCGCGACTACGCTGCAGGGAAGGGCTTCGTCATCGCCGACACGAAGTTCGAGTTCGGCACCATCGACGGTCGACTCGTGCTGATCGACGAGGTCTTGACACCCGACAGCTCGCGCTTCTGGCGCGCTGACGAGGTCCGCCCCGGAGCCTATCCGGAGAGCTATGACAAGCAGGTCGTGCGCGACTATCTCGCCAAGCTCGATTGGAACAAGGCGCCGCCGCCACCCACGCTGCCCAACGAGATTCTCGATGCGGCGTCGCGACAGTATGCGAACATCTGCGTGGCGTTGACCGGACAAGCCGCGTTCTGACGAGCCCTCCCAAGACACAGAGAGGTCACATGCCCCGCATCGTTTTCGTCCTAGGCTCCGACTCCGACCTACCTCAGGTCGAAGGCGGTTTCCGTTGGCTCGAAGAGCTCGAGGTTCCGTTCGGAGTCCGCATTCTCTCCGCGCACCGCACGCCGCGTGAGACGACCGAGTTCGCCGAGTCGGCCGAAGCCGAGGGCGTCCGCGTGCTGATCGCGGCGGCCGGCATGGCGGCGGCGCTCTCCGGCATCCTCGCCGGACACACGACCCTCCCGGTCGTGGGGATCCCAATCGGTGGATCGGCCCTCAACGGGCTGGACGCGCTCTACTCGACCGTGCAGATGCCTGGAGGTGTGCCGGTGGCCGCGATGGGCATCGGCTCGTCCGGGGCCAAGAATGCGGCGCTCTTTGCCGCGCGCATCTTGGCACTGACCGACACCAAGCTGCGCGAGCGACTGCGCGCGTTCGCCGACGCCCAGGCAGCGCGCGTGCGCAAGAAGGACGCCGAGATCCGTCAGCGCTACCCGGGAACCTGAGCGACGTGCCTCTCCCTTCCATCGCGTGGCACGGCGACCAAGCCGGCTCGCTGCGGTTGCTCGATCAGACGCAACTCCCGTCGCGCCAAGTCGAGCTGAAGATCGACACAGTCGAAGCGCTGGTCGACGCACTGCGTCGGCTCGCGGTGCGCGGCGCGCCAGCGATCGGCATCGCCGCGGCCTACGGCTGCGTCCTCGCGGCACGACAAACTGGCGCCTTCGAGCGCGTGCGCGGCGCGATCGCCGCGCTGCGCCGAGCACGCCCCACCGCGGTCAACCTCTTCTGGGCCTTGGACCGCATGGCCAAGCTCGTCGATCGGCTCGCCGCAGAGCAAGCGCCCGCGACGCGTCTCGGCCCACGCCTGCTCGAGGAGGCACGAGCGATCCACGCCGAGGATGCCGAGCTCTGCGAACGCATGGGCGAGCACGGCGCCGCTTTGCTCCGCGATCGGCACAACCTGCTGACCCACTGCAACACCGGGCGCCTCGCCACCGGCGGCATCGGCACGGCGCTCGGCGTGATCGTCACTGCGGCTCGACAGGGCATGGATCTCCATGTGTTGGTCGATGAGACGCGCCCGCTGCTGCAGGGCGCCCGCTTGACCATGTTCGAGCTCGCGGAAGCCGAGATCCCACACACGCTCGTTGCGGATGGTGCGGCCCCCGGACTGATCGCCCGGGGCGAGGTGGACGCCGTCCTCGTCGGCGCCGACCGGATCGCGGCCAACGGCGATGTTGCCAACAAGGTCGGCACGCTGGCGCTGGCGCTGGCCGCTGATCTCTACGACGTCCCGTTCTATGTCGTTGCCCCGACGACGAGCGTGGACCCCAGCATCGCCACGGGGACCGAGATCCCGATCGAGGAACGCAGCGGCGCCGAGCTGCTCGCGTGGCTCACACCGACGCTCGTGCCGGCCGGCAGCGTGGCGCGCAACCCCGCCTTCGACGTAACCCCGGCCCGGCTCGTCACAGCGCTGGTGACCGAACACGGCGTGTCGGCGGGAGTGTCGGCGGCGAGCATCAAGTCGCTCTGTTGCGGGAGACGATAAGAACGAGTCGGTCCACCATTCCAGCCCGGAGCCAACTCGACGATGCCGTCTCAGACCAAGCCCAAGCGCAGCAAGAAGGCCAAGGCCTCGCCTTCCAAGAAGCGCGCCTCCGCCAAGCGCAGCACCTCGCACTCCAAGAAAGCCCGCAAGAAGGCTGCCGCGCCCGCCAAGCGAAAGGCGGCTACCAAGAAGGCGGCGGCCAAGAAGGCGAGCAAGAAGCGCGCGGCCCCGGCCAAGAAGCGCGCGCTACGCAAGGGTCCGGAGACCGAGGTCACGCCGGACGTGCTCGAGTTCATCAACGCGCTCGACGACTTCAAGAAGCAGAAGAACCGACCGTTCCCAACCTGGAGCGAGGTCCTCGACGTGCTCCACAAGCTCGGCTACCGCAAGGCCTAGAGCCGCTAGCGCCAGCGCAACAGGTCCTGCAGCAGACCGATGCTCGCGCCAATGGCGAAACCGCGGTCGCGGTGACCGGATTGGTGACCGATGATCGCCCCGATCCCACCGTAGGCGAGCGTGTTCCACGGGATGTAGTGGGCCGGCCCATAGCCACGATAGCGCCGGTGCGGTGCGTATCCGTAGCCGCGGGAGGTTTGCCGCTGCGCTTCGATCCGCGCACGCTCGAGCTCGATTTCCCTGGACCGCTGCTCGCGCGCGGCATCTTCGCGGCGGACCTCGCGCTCGATGGCCTCGGTAACTCGCTCGGTCAAGAAACGATCCGCAGCGCTGTCCGAATACGCTGCAAACTCCCCGGCTCGTTCGTTCGCGCGGCGCGCCTCACGTCGATCCACGCTCAGATCCCGCGCCTCGGGGACGGTCGGCCCGAAACTCGCTCGTCGTGGCCCCGCGCATGCGGCGACGACCAGGAGCAGCCCGAATGGCAACGATCGAATCATGGCTTGTACCTCCGAATATGGACCTCGTAGCGAGTCGCCAGCTCCTTCAGCGAAGTCACGCTGTGGTAGTGCGTCCCGACCGGGACTCCGACATTCTCCCACGGCGTTTCGTCACCGAGAAGCACCTGGCCTGCGTCGTCTTTGAACACGACGCGAACGAGCAGCGGCAGATAAGCACCGCTGACGTTGTGCAATGGAATCTGCAGCCGCAGCTTGCCCGCGCCCGGAACGCGCGAAGCCTGCACCGTTCCGACCTCCAAGTCGCCGTCGAGTGACGGATCGGCGAACACCGGCCCGCGGTCCTTGGTCCGCACGTCATCGTCCGCCATTGCGGTTCCGCCAATCGGACGGTGCGAGCAGGAAACGCTCCACAGGCTGAGCAGGGCGAGCGCAACAACGGCTCTTGGCGACTTCATCTTTCTCTCCTGGCGGCAACATGGTGGATCCCAGAACGGACGCCTGCGGACCACGGGATCGATGGCAAATGTAGGACCAGAGTACCGTGCACCGGCACGTCGATCGTGAGTTCTCTGCGAAACCGCGGCAGGGCGCGCCCGCCCACACCGACGAAATCGATCGTGATGCGGCGCTTGCCTGGCGGAACTCGCGCCGCAGCCGCCTGAACCGTGTCGGGCAACGTGCGCCAGCAGCGCACGTCGGCCTCGGCGGAGACCGCGGCGGACATGAGCATGGCTCCGATGCCGGCAATGAGAAACGCGCCGCGGTTCTTGTTCCGCCGCTGGGTCAGCCCCTGTTGCGTCAGGATGACACCCGCGGTGCTGGCGATGTCCTTGAACACGGCCTTGCCGGCCCGCAGCCCGTCCATCCAGCGCCCACCCCGAGTGGAAGCCTGAAAGTAGACATCCACCAAGGTCTCGGTCCGGAGTCGCTGACTCCCGATCGTGACGAATGCGCCGGTGACCTCGCTGCGGGTTTGCTCGACCACGGCGACCTCGCCGAACTTGCCGCCGGGAACCTTATGCGGGCCGCGCCCCACCGAGGCGAGGACGAGCACGTTCGCGTCCATCATCGCGTCGAAGACGCGCGGTTCGCTGGTGCCTCGCGCACCGCTCTTGACCGCCGCAGCGCGCGCGGCGCGGGCCTCGGCCAGCAGGGACTTGGCGTCGGCCGGCTTGCCCATGTCCCGACTGGCCCACGCCGCCAGAAAGAACGCAAGCGCAAGGTCACTCTTGAACCTGTCGTCCGTGCTAGCCGAATCCCGCAGGATGGCCTCCTGGAAACTGGCTCGGGCGTTGTCCGGTTCGGCGCGCAGCCAGTACAGGATGCCCGTGTAGATCGAGTTGAACGCTTGCTCGTAGGGATCGCCCTTGTAGGTCTTCTGATCCTCGCGACCGGCCATCGCAGCCATGCTCTCGCCAAAACTCGTGTCCCAGGCGGCCATGGCGCGACCCGCGTCATAGAAGAGCCGCAGCGCCTCCTGCCGCTTGCCCGCAGCCGCCAGGCAGGTCGCAAGCTCGTTGGCCATCAACGCCCAGTCCCCGGCTTGCTGCTCGAGACGCGGGCGCAACAGTTCCTCGGCCACCGCGAGCTGGCCGTCGAAGTAGGGTTCGACCGGCGGTGGCACCCAGCTCTCGCAGCCGGCCCCCAACAAGAGCACCGCTGCCATCCAGGGCGCGAACCCGTGCGTTCGTCGCACCCCGAAACGCCTCTAGCGGTAGACCGCCGGCTTGTTGCCGACCCACTTGAAGTCGTAGACCTTGGTCCAGAGCAGCTCCGAACTCTCCAGGTCGGTCAGCTTGAAGTTGTAGACCCAGTAGTCCGAACTCATGCCTTTGCGGCCACGCTTGGTGATGGTGCGGACGGTGCCGGTCAGCACGTAGTCCGACCCGAGCAGGTCCTTCTTGCCATTACCGCGCACCGCGCCCTCGCGCTTCGCCTTGCGCTCGGCGCGGATCGCTTCGAGGCTCGCCGAGTTGCGGTCCAGCACACGAAGTCGCCCGGCGCTGTGCTGCACGAGCTTGGTCTGGATCAGTTCGAGGACCAACTCTCGATCGATTGGATGCGACCCGTTGTTCTGCAGCCCCATGATGTAGAGGGTCGGCCTGCCCTCCCCGACGAAAAGATGGCGTTGGGCCAACAGATCGCGCGCCATGCGGTCGGCCATCGTGCGAACGTCTTGGGAATCGGTGCCGCCGCCCCCCACATCATCGTAGACATCGGGATCGATGCGACGATGACTCGGCGCACAGGCGGCGAGCCCGCAGACGAGGAAGCAGAGCAGAGCGGCAGGGACGGGACAACGGCGCAACTTGGTTGGCATCGAGGCTTCTCTCCTGAACATGCATACAGCAACGCGGCATAGCGGCGTCATGGTCACGCCGTCATGGTAGGCCATGTCGGCGCCGGATCCCCACGAGTTCGTGGCAGCGTGGCACAATCGCCTGGCAACTCATGTGCCGCACAGCATCGCCTGGCAACTCACGTGGGCGTCAGAGCGACAGCTTCGCCATGCTACGGCGCTGCAGTTCCAGGACTCCGGTCTTGAAGGCCATCGGCACGACGAAGCGAAGCAACAGAAAGCATGGCCCCTGCACCGGAAAGCGCTGGGCCTCGACCCGAGTTCCATTGGCATCGGTCACCGTGTAATCCCACAGCTGTCCCGTTGGGGAGGCGCCCTTGCTCATGAGCTCGCCACGCGTCATGCCTCCGTTGACGCGATCGACAACGAAGTCTGCGGGATGCATGCGCGACTGGATCCCCTTGAGGTGGACACGCACGATCAGCAGCACGTTACGGGACGACGCCTCGTCCTCGAGGAACGTGGGCGGCGGCGCCTCCTCGAGCTGCACTCCAAGGACCTGGACCGCGAGCGTCCGCGGCGGGACCGACTCCGACGGCGGAATCGAGTTGCCTGCCGACAACAGCAGCCCGATGACCGCGACCGACGCGAGGATCGAGACGACGAGGGCGATCTTACGCGTGCGCATAGCAACTTATCGGACCAGGAGTGCCCCACGATCCAATGCAAGCGATGCTGCTGGGAACTCTCCGTGCGACGGCATCCAGCGACACCGCACGGAAGCATCCTCGGCCGGGCTTCCGCGCAGAGGCCGTTCCTCGCAAAGAAACTGGACAATTCCTGTCCGGTTCGTGGGGATTCCGGCGTTCTCTCTTTCGGGTGGACCGACGATCCGCTCGTACTCGAGCAATCGAGGCAGGAGAGAAAAAGAGAAACGCGAGGTCGGCTCACCTCGGTGGTCCGATCTCGCGCTTGTACAGTGCATACCGTTGTTTCTTCGGCACACCTGCTCTCTGATCAGGCCATGCTGACAGCATTGCGACAACTCGAGATCGTGATTCAGATCGCCGTCTTTCTTCCGTCGCTCCTGCTCGCGCAGGGGCCGGCGTCGCGGTCTGCCCCCCCTCACCTTGCACGGGCCAAGGTCCGCGTTCTGCTCATCGATGGGCAAAACAACCATGCTTGGCAGCGCACGACTCCGGTCCTCACGACCATCTTGGAGCGCAGCGGCCGCTTCACCGTGCGGGTCGCGACGGCCAAGGACGTGGCTACGTTTCGACCGAGCTTCACGGACTGCGATGTGGTGCTGCTCAACTACAACGGGCCGCCCTGGCCGCAAGAGACGCGCGAGGGTTTCCTGGCCTTCGTCCGCGCCGGCGGCGGTGCGGTCGTCGTCCACGCGGCCGACAACGCGTTCCCGCATTGGAAGGAATACAATCGGCTCATCGGTTTGGGCGGTTGGGGACAACGCGACGAGCAGAGCGGCCCCTACATCCGCTGGCGCAGCGGTAAGTTCGTCCGCGACACCACGCCGGGCCGCGGGGGCAGCCATGGCACGCAGCACGAGTTTGTGATCGAAGTCCGCGCCCCGGACCACCCGATCCTACGCGGGCTGCCCCGACGATGGCGCCACACTCGCGACGAACTCTACGACCGACTCCGGGGGCCCGCCGAACATCTCACGGTGCTCGCCACGGCGTTTTCGGCGAAAGCGATGCGCGGCACCGGTGAGCACGAACCCATCCTGATGACGATTCGCTACGGTAAGGGCCGCGTGTTTCACACGACGCTCGGCCATGATCTTCCGGCGCTGCGCGGACTCGGATTCCAAATGACACTCGCGCGCGGCACGGAGTGGGCGGCGACCGGCACGGTGACGTTGCCACCGGTGGACGCCGCCGCGCTCTCCGCGGAGGTGGCGACGCAACGCGCGCCGGAGTCGATCGAGCCCGGTTGGATCTCGCTGTTCGACGGCAAGACGCTCAAGGGCTGGTCGCAGCGCAACGGCACCGCCAAGTATTCCGTCGAGGCTGGCACCGGGCCGGGCGTGATCCTCGGGACCACCACGGACGGGAGTCCCAACTCGTTCCTGTGCACGGACGAGAGCTACGACGACTTCGAACTCCGTTTCGAGGTTCGGCTCGACGACGCACTCAACTCGGGCGTGCAGATCCGTAGCGCCACGCGTGGCGCAGCGACCGGACGCGTGCATGGCCCCCAGGTCGAAATCGCTGCGAACGGCACCGCTGGCTTTCTCTACGGAGAAGCCCTCGGCACGGGCTGGCTCTCCAAGGACCGGAGCGATCCGGCCAAGCAGCGCGCCTTCCGGAAAGGTGCCTGGAATCGCTACCGCGTGCTCGCCAAAGGCAAGCGCATCCGCACCTGGGTCAACGGGACCCCGGTCGCGGACCTCGACGACCCAAGCGGCATGCGGCGCGGCTTCGTCGGCCTCCAGGTGCACGCCGTCCCAGCAGGCCGCCCTCCCCTCCACGTGCGCTGGCGCCGGCTCTTTCTGCGCCGAACCAAGCCAACCCCGAAAAAATGACTCTGACACGTTTTTGCGGGGGTCCGGCTAGTCGGCGAGCTTGCGCTGGAGGCGAGCGGCGCGGTGCGCGAGCGCGGACTCGACGCGAGCGCGGTCTCGGCCCGTATGCCATCGGCCTGCCAGTCGAAGAGCGCGCTCACAGAGCGCCAGCGCCGCCGCGGGATCTCGGTCGCGGTGCTCCTGGTGCTTGGCCAACTCGAGCAACGCGACGATCGTCGCCGCGCTCTCCGGTTCGGCAGCGAGTTCGGCGTAAAGCAGCTTCGCAGCCGCGAAATCGCCGCGTTTGCGCAGCAGCCGGGCCCGATCCAGGATGAGAGTTCGGCGCTCGGCTCCGCGGGCCCGCGCGAGCGCGCGCTCGCTCCATTGTAGGGCGCTCGTCAGATCGCCAGCGTCACTCCAAGCCTGCGCCAGCGCGCTCGCCCGGCGCAGCGCGCAGCCGGCAAGTTCGGCCCCGTCGTAACGCTCGCACAGGACATGTCCGAGATAGCCGGCCAGGGCAAACAACGACAGCACGTCATCCTCGTTGTGCCGAAAGACACCCCCAAGCCGATGCGGGCGCTCGGCGAGAAAGTCGAACCACGCCTCCGGCGCAAACGCTCCTGGTAGATCGTCAGGTCTGCGGAAGCCGCACAGCTCGGCCTCGAGCGTCGCAAGGCGCCCATCGGCGTAGCTCCCACGGGTGAGGCGTTGCAGCGGATGATACAGATCCAGATGCGGCCGCCCGGCGAACGGCGTGGCGACGCCGGCGATCCGCATCTTGTCCTCGAGCCGGTGCCGATCGAACGACTTACCAAAGAACGACACGATCGCCGCAGCGTCCTCGATTCGGCGCGCCACCTCGCTGAGCATGGCGACTTCGTCCTCGGGCGAGCGCAGCAACCCTTGCCACACCTCGACCGTGCCACAGTCCGGACGGTTTGGGTCGACGACGAAGCGCGCCAGACCAACCAAGAACACGTAGACACCAGCGCCGCCGCCGAGCCCGGTGGTTTCCGTGTCCAAGAACACCGCGCGCCGCAGGTCGAGTCCAGCAAGCGCGGCGTCGCCGGTCAACAGCGCGAACACCCGAGCATCGCCGGCCAACGCATCCACCAGGCGAAATCGTCCATGTCGGTGCTGCGCAGCATAGGACACCGTCCGCTCGGCGAACGCGCCGCGCGACGTGCGCACCTCGCTCAGATCGGCGGGCAGCTCGAAGCTCTTTCGCGCGTCCGCAACAGCCGCGGTGGATCGGTCGAGCCGCCGGCGCACCGAAGCCGGCAACCCGGGCCTGGGCTTTGGCGAGGTCCGCACGTAGCGTCCAAGCAAATCCTGCACCCGCTCGCCACGCGGACGACTCACACGAACTCCTCCCGGTCGATCGCGACCGGCTCAGGCTCGGCCCCCTGCACCAGGTGACGGAGCACACGCACAACGGCACGCTTACCCGAGTCGCTGACCTCGGTCCGCGGCCCGACACACGCGGGACAGCCACGCTCACACGCACACCGCGTCACCACCTCGAGCGCGGCGCCAAGCAGCTCGCGATGCTCCTGGAACAAGAGCTCGCCAAGCCCGACCCCACCGCGCACACGATCCCAGAGAAACAGCGCCGGGCGATCGAAGTGTGGCGCCCGAACCTGCGTCGAGATCCCCAAATCGTTTGGCTGGCAGCGCACAAAGAGCGGCGCGACCCGGCGCATGAGGTGGCCCACGGCGCGCCACGCCTCGGCCCGCTCCCCGACGACCAAGCCGAGCTCGCTGGCGGTCTCCTCCGACAACGTCAACACGAACGCCTCGGTATCGATCTCCTCGGGCGGCAGGTGGATGTCCCCGGCACCGAGGTTCTCGCGCGTATAGAAGCGAATCTTCTTGTAGAGCTTGGCCAGCGTCGTGACGTGCACCTCGCCGCGCCAGATGCCATAATCCTCCTGCGTGTCCGTCCGGCGGCGGACCCGACACTCCTCGAGCCGCAGCGCGCGCAGATCGGTGTCGGCCTGCGCATCGGTGAAGTAGTCACTGTCGACGCACTTGGCGTAGGCGCGCCGGTTTTCGTAGTCGAAGCGTTCGATGCGCCAGGTCTCGCCCTCGACCTGGTAGATCGCGCCCTCGTGCACGGTCGTGATCGAACCCTCGCGATCGATCTCACCAATGGCCTTCTCGGTCGCCAGATCCAAGATGACGACGTTGTCCGGTTCGTTGCCGGCGAGCGTCACATCCTGCGCCGGATAGGCGTCCGCCATCCAGTACCACTTGCCATTCTTTTTGTGCAGGATCTTCGACTCCTCCGCCAGGTAATCGAGGATCTCGGCCGCGAACGGCGCCGCGCCAAAGTCCGGCTCGCCAACGAACGCGCCATCGTCATCGGCGCGAAAGGGCAGCTCGAACGCAGCGCACTTGAGCTGCTCGGACAAGATCACGAGGTTGTCCGGATCGAGCGCGAGCCGCTCGCGCGCGGTGGCAAAGAGCGACTCGGGGTGGAATGCGAGGTACTGATCCACCGGCTCCGAGCGCGCGATCTGCACGACCAGGCTGGCATGACCACGCCGGCCGACCCGGCCCGCGCGCTGCCAAAACGACGCCTGCGAACCGGGATAGCCCACCAGGACGGCGACGTCGAGCGCGCCAATGTCGATGCCCAGCTCCAGCGCGTTGGTCGAGACGACGACCTTGACCGCGCCACTCTTGAGACCGTCCTCGATCTCACGGCGCAAGAGCGGCAGATAGCCACCGCGATAGCCGCGAACTTCGTCAGGCTCGAGGCCGAGCGAGGGCGCCGCCTCCTTGAGGTAACGCGTCAGCACCTCGACCGCGGTGCGGCGGCGGCAAAAGAAGATAGTCTGATGCCCGGGCCCGCAAACCGCTTGTGCCAACTCCCGCGCCTCCTCGAGTGCGTTGGCCCGCAGGCCGGCCACGCGATTCAGCACCGGCGGATTGTAGACGCCAAAGTGCCGCGCGCCGCTTGGCGAACCATCCTCGTCGACCAACGCAACGTCCCGGCCGAACAGCTTGCGGGCGTGCGCCTTGCCATCGCGCAGCGTAGCCGAGGACGCCAGGAAGCGCGGGTCTGCGCCATAGTGCCGAGCAATCCGCACGAGCCGGCGCAAGACATTGGCGACGCTCGAGCCAAACACGCCCGACAGCGTGTGCACCTCGTCGACGACGATGTAGCGCAGCCCGCGGAACAGCGCGGTCCACTTGGCATGATTCGGCAGGATGCCTTGGTGCAGCATCCAAGGGTTGGTCAGCACCAGGTGGCCGCGCTCCCGCAGCGTCCGCCGCTGGGCTGGAGGTGTGTCGCCGTCGTAGGTAAACGCGTGCCACGGCGCATCCAAGCCTTCGACCAGTGCCGTGATGCCTGCGGTTTGGTCCTGCGACAGCGCCTTGGTTGGAAAGAGAAACAGTGCCCGCGCAGCACCATCACTCTCGAGCAAGGCCTGCAGCACCGGCACCGTGTAGCACATGGTCTTGCCCGACGCTGTGGGTGTCGCGACGAGCACGTCCTTGCCGGCGAGCGCCAACTCGATGGCACGCGCCTGATGCTCCCAGGGTTCGTGCACGCCGCGGGACTGGAGCACAGCGCGCAACCGCGGGTCGATCGCGTCCGGATAGGGGCGGGTCCGTGCGGGCCGCTGCGGCACGACATGCCAATGGACGATGCGATTCTTGTAG
>CAYSWE010000066.1:0-13678 GCA_964434515.1 uncultured Phycisphaerales bacterium
GATCACCAGCTTCGTTGCGGTGCCGCGCAAACGCGTCGCCCAGATCAAGGAGACGCAGTCCGAGAAGGTCTACCGGGCGTTGGTCGAGACCGAGCAGTCCGTCTCCGAAGATCGTTTCGCCTCGCTGGTCGGGCGCCGTATCGAAGTGACGCAGCGGACTCCGGAACGCGTCGCGCATCGTCGCGCCGACAAGGAACGCATTCGCGAGGTCCAGGTGCTCGCCATCGAGCCAGCCACCGGGCCCGACGGTGAGCCGCGCGTCGAGCTCGAGCTGCGCTGCCAGCACGGCACCTACGTCAAGGAGTGGATCTCGGGCGAGGACGGCCGCAGTCGGCCAGGGTTCGCCGAGCTGATCGACGCCGCGACGCGTTGCATTGCGCTCGACGTTTGGGATGTGCCGGGCCCCTTCCCCGACATCCCGGGCGCGGTCGCGCCCAGCTTCGCCGAGCCGTGCCCGTGGCCGCCGCGCCCGGACCTCGACGACGACCCGTGGGGGCTCCTGGCGCCGGCGTCCAGCGCCGCGCGGTAGGCGTCGCACGCGCGCTCGGCTGCTCCACGCTCGTTTCTAGGGAGCCTTCCGCGCGCGCACTCCGACGAACGCTGCGCCGGCGGCGAGCAGCAGCAGGATCCACAGGCGGGGGCGCTTGGCGACCAGGCCGAGTCCGATGTCGCGGGTCAGGGGCAGCGTCAGCGGCGCCTTCGATGTGGCGATGCGCGTCCCGTCCGCAGCGAGGGCTTCGAGCCAGATGCGCGGGCGTGGGTCGAGCGAGGTTTCCAATGCAGGCCAGAGGTCCAACAGGAGGTTGCTGCTCGAATTCGCAGGCAGGCCCGATGGTCGGCTCAGCAACAGCGTCCGCACGTCGACGGTGTGTTTGCCGTTCGCGGGCACCTCGGTCACGAGCCAGCCGAGCGGTGTGGCAACGACGGCGCGCCATGCGTGAACCGCAGTCGCCTCGATGCCGCGGAGTCCGATGTCGGCGGGGGTCCCGGCCGCTAGGCTTGCAAGGCCAGCTCGATCGAGCCGCGCCGGACCGTGATAGAAGGCTGGGTGCGTGCCGGAGCGGGGGCCGACGCGCTGTTCGGGGACGCCGGGATAGATCGGGCGTCTGGGGAACACGAGTCGCCCGCCGGGTCCGAACGGCGGGACGCCAAGCCGGTCCGTGCCGACGTGGAACAGGACCTCGCCGTGCAGTGCGGCCGGGGCGTCGATCCACACCGGATCGGTGCTGCGATCCGAGCTTTGCAGGGTCGCCGCGGTCGCAGCGCGAATGCGTCGTACCTCGGCGCCGAGCGCACGAAGCGTTTGACGTCGGTCGAGCGCCGCGGGCGCCTGCGCTGCGATCAGCAGAAGCGGGGCGAGCGGCCCGCCGATCGCCGACCCGGCGGCGACGCCGATCGACGGCAGGTAATCATAGCGGCGTGTCTTCGAGTCGCGCGTGGCGCTCGCGCCGGCCGCCGGGAGTGCCAGGATGACGAAGCCCACGATGCTGACGAGCAGCGCGTCCAAGCGCTTGCGGGCACCGATCGCGACGACCACGAGCGCGGCGAGCGTGCCTGCGATTTGCCAGACGCTCTCGAGCGGCAGCAGCGGTCGCCAAAACTCGAGCGCGTTGGTGACTCGCAGGTGGATCGCCGCGGCGTAGCCGCCAATCGTTTCGCCGAGCACCGCGTAGCGCAGTGCCACGACGCCGACCAGGACCCACCAAAACGGCAGCGCCGCCCGGGTCGCGTCGCGCAGGCGCGGGCCGAGTGGTTTGCGGTCCGAGGCGAGCGCCAGGAGCCACACCGCGAGAGGCAGTGTGAGGCAGGTTTCTTTGGTGCAAGCGCCGAGCACGAACGCAAACAGACCCGGGATGCGCGTGCGGATCCAGCCGCAGTGCCGCGCCCGCTCGGCGAGGAGTGCGGCGAGATAAAACATCGTCGCGTGCGTGTCGACGCGGCCGATCATCCAGGACACGGCACCGGCATGGGCCGGTTGCAGCGCCCAGTAGGTGGCAGCAGCGAGGGCTGCCCCGCGCGGCGCGAAGGTCGCGAGCAGCGCGAACAGCAGGCTCGCGTTCACGACGTGCACGAGGACGTTCATCATGTGCGGCCAAAAAGGATGCGTGCCACCGAACCACGTATCCACCGCGACCGACAGCGTGATCAGCGGTCGATAGAACAGCGCCAGTCGTTCCGCGCCTTGGTAAGGCCCGACGAAGTCGTGCCAGACGTGGGCCCGGTCGCGCGCGTAGGTGACCGCGAGGTAGTCATCGCTGCGAAACTCGAGGCCCGCTGGCCACCAGTAGACCAGCACGGCGATGAGCGCGGCCAGGCACGCGAGCGCGAACCGGCGATCGCGCGCGGCCTGCGTGTCAGATCGCGACACCGAGGATCATGCCGTCGAATACGAGCTTGCCAGCGACAAACGCTTGGGCCGGGAACTGCGCCATGCGCGAGCCGATCTTGCCGGTGCGCGATACGAAGTACATGCGGGCCGGTGGCGTGACTTGACCGCGGAAGCGCACGCTCTCGAGGCCGCCGAAGCCGATCGTGATTCCGTCGAGCTCCGCGCATTCCTTCCAGAGCACGGTCGCGACCTGGGCCGCGCCTTCGGCCATGAGAATGCCAGGCACGAGCGGCCGGCCGGGGAAGTGCCCGCGCGTCCACCAGTCGTCCTCGCCGAAGTCCTTCCACGCGACGATGAGCCCCTCGTCCTTGTCGAGGTGGCACACGCCGTCGATCAGCGAGAACTCAAAACGCTGCGGCAGGTGCTGCTGGATGCGCGCCAGCGGTAGCAGGTCTTGCTCGAGGTTCAGAGTACTCAAATCGACCAAAGCCTTGCCCATGCGTGGATTAGAACCGAGCGCCGGGGCTGCGTCCACGGAGGATCGCTGGCAATCCCGTTTCGCCGTTGTGGTTGGGGGTTCCACAGCGGTCCGGAGGGGGCGTGCCGATACAGACGGAGGTCGGCCATGGGAGGGCGGAGGCGACGTGGCGTTTCGAGGCGATCTCAACGATATCTGTCTGTTCGACGTGTTCCAGAATCTGGTGAACAACCAGTTGACGGGGACGCTGCATCTGCAGGTGCAGGCCGACGACCGCTGGCTATGGTTTGAGGACGGCAAGGTGCGCCTTGCCTCGGTCGGCCGGCGCATTGGTTTGCCGATGCAGGACTTCCTCGTGCGGCGTGGGTGGGTCGACGAGGAGGCGCTCACCGCCGCGCGCAAGCGTCATCGTCGCGGGCGGCCGGCGTTGCGCAATGTGCTCGCCCGGGAAGGCCTCGTCGACGAGGAGAGCTTTCGCGCTGCGTTCACCGATCGCTTGCAGGAGTTCATCTACGCGCTGTTCGAATGGAAGAACGCGACCTTCGAGTTTCAGGAAGGCGCGGCGCCGAAGGGTGTCTTCGATCGAGAGCAACGCGGTGTGGGTGTCGCGCTGAATCCGATGCCGGTCTTGATGGAGGCCGCCCGTCGCGAGGATGAGTGGGAACGCATTCGCAAGGTCATCGCCACGGATCGCGATCTCTTCGTGCGCGCCGGCGCCGAGCTGCCGAGCCTCGATCCCGATCGTGACAGTGACCTCGCGGCTGTGTGGCAGGAGCTCGACGGCACGACGGAGATGCGCGATCTCGAGCTGGTCGTCCCGCTCGGTAGGTTCGAACTGCACGATCTCGTGTCGACGCTCGTTGTGGCGGGATACGCTCGCGCGGTCGGCGCGGCGGAGATCGTTGCGCAGGCCGAGGCCGCCATGAACGCCGGCGACCACGCGCGCACGCGCGCGCTGCTCGAGCACGCCATCGAGATCGAGCGCAACAACCGTGACTTGCGGCGGATGCTCGCGGAACTCTACGAGGTGATCGACGACCGCAAGCAAGCTGCGGAGCAGTGGGCGATGGTCGGCTACCAAGCGAACCTCGCCGCGAAGGACGCCGAGGCGACGATGGCCTACGGCCGGGCGCTCGCGCTCGCGCCGACCGACCTCGGCATTCGGGAGAAGAGCGTCGAGTTGCTCGGACGGACCGGGAGCACGGAGGCTTATGCCACGGCCACGCTTGAGCTCGTCGTTCGATTTCATGATCTTGGACTGGGCGAGCGTGCCTGCGACGTGATCGATCGCGCTATGGAGCGTCCCGATCTGGCAGACCGGCCCGAGCTCCTCGTGGTCCTCGCTCAGACCTACGCGGCCGTCGGTCGCAAGGAGGATGGGCTGCGCCGCATCGTGACGGCGGCCGAGACCGCGCGCCGCCTTGGCGATCGTGCGCACGCCGAGGCCGTGCTGCGGGCCGGGCTGGGTGCGTTCCCGGAGGACGCGCAGCTTGAGGAGTTGCTGGCCGAACTCCGCACGCGTCGCAAGGAGGGCCGGCGCAAGCTCGTGCGGCGAGCTCTCGCGCTCGCCGCCTTGACCGGGTTCGCGGCCACCACGGGCGTCATCGCGTTCGATGAAGTGATGCTTCGGCATGACGTGAACACGCTCGTGCGCGATCTTCCTATCGCCGTTCACGAAGGCCGATCGACGACGTTGCTTGGTAGCGCGCTGGCGCGCGCCAAGGCGCATCCGTTCACTCCGTCGCGCTCGCTCTTCGTGGAACTGGCGCATGGTCTCACCGAAGCCGAGCTCGCCGTGATTCGCCGCGAGGGCTATGCCGGTCACTATCGGGAAGCGCTGGCGCGTATCGAGGGCCTCCGCGCGCTCGTCGGGAACGCCGCATCGGCCGGCCGGATCGCAAATCTCTACGAGTCGTTGCAGCGCCAGCAAGATCTTTGGGACGGCCTCGAGCCATGGTTCGCCGAGGGCAAGCGCGCCGCGCGCGTGCAACGGCGCCTGGACGTGTTCGAGTTTTCTTCCGCCGACGCCGAGCAGGTCGTAGCGCTCTATGGGCGTCTCGATGCAACCGGCAAGCAGCGGGTTCGCGAACGCCTCGCGGAGCTCGGGACTCCGGTCGGGTTGCCCGCGTTCACCCAGTCCTACCTCGAAGGTCTGGCACCCGAAGACGACGAGTCGCTGCCTCTGGTCGAACTCATCGGCGCGCTCGCGGCCCGCGCCCGCGAGCCGCGATGGCGCTCGAATGAGCCGGTGCGCGCGGCCTTCCTCAACGCCTACAAGCAGGTTGCCGAAGCCTACATCGGCGGAACCGTGATGCAGCGTCGCCGCGCGCAGCAGCTGCTCCCGTCGTTCGTCGAGCGCCCGGCTCGCTGGCCGGCCGACTGGCGCGGCTTCCGCGCGCTGCTCGGCGACGACTGAGGCGAGTCGCGCCGGGGACTTGGCGACCGAATTTGGGAGGGATTTACGCTGGGCCCTGGACAGAAGGGGTCGGATTCCCTAGAGTCTCGTCTTACGGAGACTGTCTATGTTGCAGCGTAAGTTTCGTCCGGTCTTGCACCGGGCCGTGTTGTTTCTCGCTCTGGGGGCAGCGCTTTGCGTCGTTGGACCTTCGGACCCATTGTTCGGTGCTGCCTTGAGCGACTCGAGCTTCGTGGTTCGCCCGGACCCACCGTCGGCCAGCGGCGACGTCGATGTCGTCTACGCGGGTTCCCAGCCGGACCGCGTCGAATACCGGATCGGCGATGGCGAGTCCCACGCCGCGAAGATTGGCAAGGACGGCAAGTTCACCATCCCGAAGCGTCTGCTCAAGGCGGGATCTCGCCTGTATCTGCGGGATGGAAATAGCCGCCACCCCGGCGCCAGTCTCTGTGTGTCCATCGAACCCTAGACGAATCAACCCTAGAGGATCTGCATTGTAGATTCCCAACATCTCCCTGACTCTCTCACACCGAGGTTTTTCGCATGCGTTGTACTCCCTGGCTTTCTTTGATACCTTGTTTCCTCGCTCTCGGTGTCCTTGGTACGGATACCGTGCGTGCACAGGTCGGCTCGCAGGCCATTCCGGTTTCGGCGACCGGGGTCGATGGCTCTCGGTACGACGCGTTCTTGCTCGGCGGGAGGGCTGGTCGGACTCAGCTGGTGATCGATCGAGCTCAACTCGGACCCTTGCTGGGGCGGCCGATTCGGCGCATCATTGTTCGGCGCGACGCGCAGACCAATGACGCCATGCCCGGCGGCATGAAGGGTGGTTGGCTCGACCTGGAGATTCGCGCGTCCTGGACCGCGGTGGCATCGAGTTCGGTTTCGACTGTGTTTGCCAAGAATCATTCGGCGACTGCAGCTCCTGTGGTCGTCTTCAAGGGGGAGTACCACGTCATTGACTCGCCGCAGCTCGCGAAAGGAACGAAGGTCGCCAGCCTCATTCCATCGGTCTCGGCACACATTGTCTTGACCAAGCCCATTCCGGCCTCCGCGACCGGCAATCTTTGTCTCGAGTTTGTTCACCGACCGCACGCGACGAAGCCACAACCGAAGTTCTGGTTTGCCGACGCGGTGGAGGCGTCGACTCCCGCGCCCCGCGCGTTTGGCCGCTCGTGCTGGCGCGCAGGTCGTACGGACGCGCGAGCCAATGGTATCGCCCGGCGCGCCGTCCCGGGTGGCACGCTGGTGTGCACGACCGACGGCCCGGCGCGGCGCCTAGCGATGTTGGTGATCGGCGCGAGCGATACCCAGTGGGGGAAGAACAAGCTGCCCATCGACCTCAGCGGCCTCGGCGCGCCCAACTGCTTCTTGTATGTGTCGCAGGAGTTCACCGTAGGCCGGGTCTTGGGAACGTTGCAGAACCACCCCAATGGAGCCGCGCGCTGGGAGCTTCCGCTTCCGTCCAGCGCAGGGATCGTCGGTGCTCGACTCTTCACGCAGTGGTTCTTCTTCGACCCAGGCGCCAACGCCCTATCGTTCACCACCACGAACGCGGCGAGCACGATCATCGGTGCGGCACCCAAGCTAGGCGTCACTCTCGTCCGGACGTTCGATCCCAACGCAAGCGTGGGGCGCCGCGACCCGGGCTTCGCGCCGGCGCTCGTGTTGGCGCTCCAGTAGCGAGCCTCGACAAGGCAGCACGCGCTCACGAACCTCTTCCGCTACCAGGACGGCGAAGTCCACCTCTACCGCAACGATGGGATCGAGGGCACCGTCTTCCCGTTCCGGGGCAATTGCGCCTTCATCGCCGGCATGGAGCAGCGCCCTGATCTGAACGCTTCTCGCGGCTAGGCGCTCAGTCCTGCCCGCTCGAGGGTGGCGTGCAGCGCTGTGCTGCACTCGGCGGCGAGCGCTTCGGTGTCGCCGAGCGCGCCGAGCAGGTGGCCGTCGCGGAGGGCGAACTCGCCGGCGACGAGGACGTGGCGGATGTGAGCTCGCTCGGCGCAGTAGACGATCTTGGTGAACGCGTCGCCGCCTGGGCCGAGGGCCGGGTCGCGGAGGTCGAGGAGCACGACGTCCGCGGCCTTGCCGGCCTCGAGGCTGCCGCACTCGTGCTCGAGGCCTAGGGCCTTGGCACCTTCGATCGTGAGCACGGCGAGTGCGTCGCGTGGGGAGAGGGCGCCGGGTGCGCGGTTGAGGTCTTGGATCAGCGCGGCTTGACGCAGTTCGGTCAGGGCGTCGAGCCGGTTGTTGGCCGGCGCGCCGTCGGCGCCGATCGCGACCCGGATCTTGCGCGCGCGGAACTCGGGGACGTCGGCGAAGCCGGAGCCGAGCTTGAGGTTCGTCGTGGGGCAGTGCATCACGGCGGCCTTGGAGTCCTGCAGGATGTCGCGCTCTTCGTCGTCCAGATGGACGCAGTGGGCGAGCGCGGTCGTCGGCCCGAGCACGCCGAGTCGTTCGAGCACGACCAGATAGCGCTGGCCGCGCTGCTGGAGCACGGTCTCGACTTCGGCTGGGTGCTCGGCTGCGTGGGTGTGGATGCGCGCGCCTTCACTCCTGCGCAGGTGGGCTAGCTCGGCGTGGAGTTCGTCACTGCACGACAGCAGGAAGCGCGGGTTGAAGGCGTAGTGGATTCGGCCAGCGCGACCGTCCCAGGTGCGGCGCAGCGCGAGGGAGATCGCCAGTGCTTCGTGCGTCGTCGTGCACAGGCGATCGGGGACACCGTCGCCGGGAACGTCGATGAGCGAGTTGCCGAGGATGGCGCGCAGACCCGAACGCTCGACTTCGGCGAAGACGTGCTCGGTGCCGTGGACGGACTCCATGCTCTGGAAGGTCGTGCACCCGCCGCGCAGGAGTTCGTGCAGGGCGAGTCGTGCCGAAGCGCGCAGGCTGACCTCGTCGTGCGCCGCCTCGAGTGGCCAGATGCGCTGCTGCAACCAGCGCAGCAGGGGGAGGCTCTCGGCCAGGTTGCGGAACAGCGTCTGGCACAGGTGCACATGGCCCTGCACGAAGCCCGGCACGGCAGTCAGTCCGCTCGCGTCGAAGGTCGTTTCGCCGGGCGTGGCCTGGAGATCTCCGACTTCCTCGATGCGGCCGTCGCGGATGCGAATCGCGCCGTGCACCGGCTCGCGACTGCCAGGCAGCATCGTAAGGATATCGAGTCCGGTGAGGAGCATGCGCTACTTGCGCGCGGGCGCGGCGTCGAGGATGTCACGGAATCGGGCGGTCCAGCGAACGCGCTCGTGCGCGTCCCGGCCCGCGACTTCCGCGTAGGGCTTTGCGAAAAAGTTGAGCGGCTGCGCGTGTTGGGCCGGCTGCAGCCGGATGTCGCGACCGCGCGACAGCCGAATGCGGTGCTCGTCGAGGCTGCCGAAGTAGAAGTTGCGCTTCTCGGGGTCGGTGCGCGCCGCGGCCGGATCCGCCTCGAGCCATCCCATCCCCGGCACGTAGATGCGGGTCCAGGCATGCACGCGACTGAGCTCGACCGGAGTCTTGGCGATCGTCTCCGGCAGTCGCCAGCCGAACTCGATCATGGCCGGGATGCCGAGGCTCTGGCAGTGTGCGACCAAGAGGGTCGCAAAGTCGACCGAGTCGCCGATGTGTTGCTCGCGGATCCAAGCGAGGTCGCCGCGACCCAACCCGGCGACGTCCGGGGTCGCGAACCTGACGGAATCGAGGACGCGGTCGTAGAGGATGCGGGCCTTCGCCAGGATCCGAGTTTCGCCGGCGGTCCAGTAGATCGAGTCGCGGCGAACGGTGGCCGGCGGAGCGAGCCGCGGTGCGACGAGCCCGAGGGAATCCTCGGGCGTGTCGCCGTTTTCCTGATCACTCGGTTGGCGTCGGACCCGAAAGCGCTCGACCGAGATCGCATAACTCAGTCGGAGCGGCGGTGTGCCGCGCACCGACAGGATGCGGTTACCGTTCTGGTCGTAGCCTTCCACGGGTGTCCCGCCGACGGCCTTTGGCCGCAGGCGACCGAGCAGCTGCGCCTCGTCGGCGACTGGGACCGGAAGCCAGAGCGTCGCCGTTTCTTGCGCGCCGGCGCTGCCGGCTGGCAACTCGGCCCGAAGCTCGAAGCGGAAGCGCCGCGCCGGAGGCTCCTGCTCCAAGTACGCGTTCCCGCAGCCGGCTGCTGCCAGCAGCACGACGAGGCCAGAGAGCTTTCGATAGCATTGCATCGGGAGTTGGTCGTGATGGTAAGGGCGCGTGCGGGATCTGACAGTAGGATACGCCCGGATGTTTGGAGGGATCTCAGTTCGCGGCAAAGTGCTGGTGCTCGCGGATGCAGCCGGCGACGGTGAAGTCTTCGTGTTCGATCTCGAGACGCGCCGGCTTGCAGGCCGGTTCTCGTTCGGTGTCGCGGCCGGGTGGTCGGACGCTGGCGGGATTGCGCTCGCCGAGGACAGCAGCCTTTTCATTCCCGATACGAAGAACGGCTGTGTGCGACGCTTCAGCCTGTTCGGCAATGACGCTGGTGTCCTCGGCCGTCCAACCGGTGCGATCGCGCGCGATCGACGCGGTCTGCTTGCGCATCCGCGCGCCGTCTGCTTCGACCGGCGCGAGCGGCTCTGGGTGACCTGCGGGGATCGCGCTTGGGTGCACGGCCTGCAGGTGTTTGGCAAGGACGGACGCTTCGTGCTCAGCGCGCACGCCTTTGGTCAGCGACGGCGGACCTTTGGTCCGGCGCTGGGGCTGTGCGCCTTCGGCGAGCAGATCTTCGTCGCCGACACCGGCAACGACTGTGTGCAGTGCTTCCGCGACGATGGGACCTTCCTCGGCGCGCACGACCTGCCGGCCAACTACGGGCGGCCGATGGCCATCGCCGCCTGGCAGCAAGGGTTTGCCGTGATCGTCAGCGAGCCGACGGCCAAGGTGCTTCGCTTCGATCGCCACTTCAAGCTCTGCGGCGAACTTCGGCTGCCCCCCGAGATCACCCTAGTGGCACCCTCCGCCCTCACCTACATCGCGTCGGATGACCTGCTCGTCCTCGATCGCGACGCCGAGCGCGTCCTAAGCTTCGACGCTCGCGGACACTTTGCCGAGTGCCTGTTCGACACCCAGGAATGGTAGAGGGCAGCAAAAACGTGTCAGAGTCATTTTTGCTATCAAATCGCGGTGGCGTCAGCGCGTCAGGCGCACCGGGACCGGCGGCGTCGTCAGGTCGAAGCTCAGCCCCGGGCCGAGGATGACGGCCGCGTGGATGAAGGCCGTGCCGATCAGCGATGCTGGGATCTGCGGGATTGCCTTGAAGCCCGGCGCCTTGGTGCCGACCGCGTTGCCGTTGGCATCCAGCGTGCCGAACGAGTTGGGCAGCAGCGTCGAGTTCGGAAACTGGAGTGTCAGGTTGAAGTAGGCGTCGACTTGCAGCGGCAGCGTGACGCTGCCGAGCTTGATCCCGGGCTTGGTCGTGCCGAGCGTGCCGAGCAAGAAGTAGAGTTTGCCTGCGTGGGGTGCGCCGGCACGCAACGAAAGCGACTGCGATTCCCGTCGCGACAGGGACACGACCGTTCGGTCGGACTCCATCAGCAAAGAACGGATCGAATGGACCCGCGCGCGACCGGACAGGCCGCCGCTCGTATTGGCCTTGGGCGCGCCCATGATGAGGTCCTTGAAGCCGTCGCAGTTGACGTCACCCGTAAATGCGATGGAGCTGCCCAGTCGGTGCAGGAGCTTGGCGCCGCGGTAGGTGCCGATGATGTTGCCGCTTTTCCCCGAGAAGACGCGCACCGAGCCCGCATCCTGCCCGCCGGAATCGTCACCGGGAATGCCGATGCCGTATTCGTCGTAGCCATCCCCCGTGACGTCGATCCCGCCGGTCACGGACTTGCCGAGGTTGTCGCCCCGCCTGCTGCCGACGATCACGCGCAGCGATGCCCCGGTCTTGCCCGAGAAGACGCGCACGACGCCAACCGACGGCTTGGAGATCCTTCCCTCGTTGTAGGCTCCGATGATGACATCCGGAGTGCCGTCCTTGTTGACATCGCCGGCGTTGGCGACGGCGGAACCGAAGTAGCCGTTGGTTGCCTGGCCGGTGTACTTGCGGATCAGCTTGCCGGTCTTGCCGGATCGCACCTCGGCGTAGCCGACGCGAGTCCCCGCAAGCGCGCGCGTGCCGATGATCATGTCCGGGACACCGTCGCCATCGACGTCGCCGGCACCCGACACGGCCCAGCCAAAGCTGTCGAACTGCGTCTTTCCCGAGAACGAAAAGAGTTGCTTGCCGTTGCTGCCAGAAAAGACGAATGCCGTGCCCGAGCTCGACCCGTTGACGTCGTCGTGTGGCGCGCCGACCAGAAGGTCGCCGGCGCCGTCGCCGTTGATATCGCCAATGCCCGCCACGCTGAAACCGAACTCGTCGCCGAACGAGTTGCCGTTGAGCGTGCGGATTGCCTTGCCGGTCTTACCGGAGAACACGCGAGCGCTGCCCGAGTCGGTTCCCTTGTTGTCGTCGTGGCGCGCGCCGACGACGAAGTCGGCGAAGCCATCGCGATCGACGTCGCCGAGCCCGCTCACGGCGAAGCCAAAGAAGTCGCCCCGGGTATCACCATGTAGCTCCCAGATCACGGTGCCGTCCTTGCCGGAGTACACGCGCGCTGTTCCGGAGAACTGTCCGTTCTTCGAGCCGAGGTGGGCCCCGACGATGAGATCATCGTGCCCGTCCTTGTTGACGTCTCCGGCGCTTGCCACAGACACGCCCGCTTCGTCACCGGCAGTCCCCTCGAGTTCGAGCAACCTTTGCTGGGCGAGGAGCATGGGGACAGACGTAAGGAACCAGGCCGCGCAGGCGGCGAAGGCTAGGTGACGACTCGGCAAGAACGAAGGCATTCGATGATCCCAGGCAGAAGGTCAGGCCGGCAGAAGTGGAGGCGACCACAGTATTCTGACGCCCAATAGCCCGGTTTGCTTGCTCCGCAACGAGGAAGTCGCGCTCGGCGTGTTCTGGAAGTCAGCGTGGAAACTCGGCGTAGCTTGCTCGAACATGGCCTTGGAACATGCAGCACATCCTCGAAGGCCTCAGTGAAGAGCAGCTCCGCGCCGTGCAGCACGCGAGCGGACCGCTCCTTGTCATCGCCGGCGCGGGCTCGGGCAAGACCCGCGTCATCACGCGCCGCATCGCCTGGCTCCTGGTCAACGGCGTGCCGGACTATGCGCTCCTCGGCGTCACGTTCACCAACAAGGCCGCCAAGGAGATGGCTGGGCGCGTCCGTCAGCTCGTCCCGGAATCCCGCATCCGGCTGTCGACATTCCACTCGGCGTGCGCGGCGTTCTTGCGCCGATCGGCACCGCTCTTGGGCTTCGACCATGACTTCACGATCTACGATACTCAGGATCGGGATCAGTTGCTGAAGGCGCTGATGTCCGATCGCGGGATCTCGCCCAAGGAGATTCGCCCGTCGATCATCGGATCGCGGATCTCGAAGCTCAAGAACGACGGGATCCGCGCCGGCGACTTCGTCCCGGAGGCGCAGACCGCGATCGACCGCTACGTCGGGCGTCTCTACGTGCCCTACCAGGAAGCCCTCGCGCGGATGAACGCGATGGACTTCGACGACCTGTTGCTGCACTTCTTGCGACTGCTCGAGGAGCACGAGGCCGAGCGCGAGCGCTACGCGCGCCGTTTTGAGCACGTGCTCGTGGACGAGTTTCAGGACACCAACAAGATCCAATACGACATCGTGCGGCTCCTCGCTTCGCACCACGGCAACTTGTGTGTCGTCGGCGATCCCGACCAGTCGATCTACAGCTTTCGCGGCGCCAATATCGGCAACATTCTGTCGTTCCCGGAGGACTATCCCGGCACCGAGGTCGTCAAGCTCGAGACCAACTATCGCTCCTCGGCGACCATCCTCGAGTTGGCGCAGAAGGTCATCTCGCACAACCGGTATCGCTTCGACAAAGAGCTCAAGCCGGGACTCGGGCACGGCGATCCTGTCGAACTTCAGGTTTGCGATACCGGGCGCGACGAGGCGCGTCGCGTCGCCAGTCGGGCGTCCCGGCTCATCGAGCAGGGCACATCCGCGAGCGAGATCGCCGTCTTCTACCGCGCGCGATTCATGACGCGCTTGCTCGAAGAGAGCTTTCGGACTCTGCGTGTGCCGCACGAAATCGTTGGTGACGTTGGCTTCTTCGGGCGCAAGGAGATCAAGGACCTGATCGCCTTCCTCAACGTGACGGTCAATCTGCGCGACCGCATCAGCCTACGACGCATTCTCAACACGCCGCCGCGTGGCATCGGCAAGGTGAGTGTCGAGAAACTCGCGGCGGAAGCCGAGCGTCGTGGCATGGGGGAGGCCGAGCTGATCCTCGCGCGCGAGGTGATTCCGGGGCTTGCCAAGCGCACGGCGCACGGTCTTTCCGAGCTCGCCGATCTGCTGGCCGAGGCGCGCGAGCTTGCACCCACATCGGTGCGCGACACGCTCGAGATGTTTCTCGAACGCTCGGACTACCTCGA